>NZ_JBHVAK010000004.1:35936-189220 GCF_042667085.1 Nocardia sp. NPDC057353 | reverse complement strand
AGTGCCCGACGCGGCCCCGCTGTCCGCGGCGCCCGATGCGGCCCCGCTGTCCGCAGTGCCCGACGCGGCCCCGCTGTCCGCGGCGCCCGATGCGGCCCCGCTGTCCGCAGTGCCCGACGCGGCCCCGCTGTCCGCGGCGCCCGATGCGGCTGCGCTGTTCGCTGCGCCCTGCTTCGCGGAAGGCCCGTCCGTGGCGCTATCCGTCGCGTCGGCCCCCTCGGCGGCGGGACTGCTCGCGGCCCCTCCGGAGGCGGCCACCGGATCACTTCCGGACGCGTCGGAGCCGGTGGAGTCGCCTGCCTCGGAGGCCGCTGCGGCACCCCCCGCTCCGGCGAGCGCACCCGCCGCGGCGGAGCCGCCCCGCTTCTCGGTCAGCTCGACCCGCTCCTCGGAGCCCGCGGCCGCCGTCCCCCCGGTGCTCGCTGCGGAGTTCCCCGCGCCCGGCACCGAGCCCACGGCACTGCCCGGCCCGCTCGGCGGGCCCTGCGGCACCGGAGCGGGCCCGGAGCCCGGAGTTCCCGGGCCGTAACCCGGCGTCGCAGGCCCGTGTCCGGGGCTCGCAGGCCCGTATCCCGGGCTCCCGGGCCCGTGTCCGGGGCTCACGGGCCCGTACCCCGGAGTCGCGGGCCCGTTGGCCCCCTGCGCCCCCGACCCCGGCCCGTACGCGGGCCGGAAGGCATTCACCCGCGGCCCCGGCGGCACGCTGCGCGGATCACTCGGCGGCGGCCCGCTGAACCGATTCGGGTCGGGCAGGACCGTGGTCCCGCCCGGACCGGCGAGCACGGCGGTGCGCGGGTACCCGCCGGGCGGCAGCACCGGGGCGGGCCCGGCGGGCCGCCCGACGGCGACCCCTTCGAGCACCTCGGCGGCCTGCCGCATGGTCGGCCGCGCCTCGGGGGTGGGCGCGAGCAGCTGCATGAGCACCGGCCCGAGCGCCCCGGCGTGCTGCGGCGGCTGCACGTGCCCGCGCGCGACGGCGTGCAGCACCGCCAGCGGGTTGTCCCCCTCGCCGAAGGGCGGGCTGCCGGTCACGGCGGCGTACAGCGTCGAACCGAGCGCGAAGACGTCGGAGGCGGTCTCCCCGTTCTCCCCGCGCGCCACCTCCGGCGCCAGGTAGGCGGGCGTCCCGGCGAGGAACCCGGTGGCGGTGACGGTGACGTCGCCGACCGCCCGCGAGATCCCGAAGTCCGTGATCTTGACCGTGCCGTCGTCGGCGACCAGCAGGTTCCCCGGCTTCACGTCCCGGTGCAGGATCCCGGCCTTGTGCGCGGCGGCCAGCGCGGCGGCCGCCTGCGCCCCGATCCGCGCCACCTCCATCGGCGGCAGCGTGCGCCCGCCGGAGATCCGCGCGGCCAGGCTCGGCGCGTCCATGAACTCCATGACGAGCCAGGGCCGCCCGTCCTCCTCGGCCACGTCGAAGACGGTGATGGCGTTCGGGTGGTGCAGCCGGGCCGCGATCCGCCCCTCGCGCATGGCGCGGGCCCGCGCCTCGACGGTCTGCGCCGGCGTCAACCCCGGGTCCAGCCGCAGCTGCTTGACCGCGACGGTCCGCTGCAACCGGACGTCGGTCGCCTTCCACACGACGCCCATGGCGCCGGTGCCGATCGGGTCGGAGAGCCGATACCGTCCCGCGATCAACCGGTCCGACGTCATCTGATCGTGCTCCTTCCCGCCGAGCAGTACCGCAACTCGGCGCACGAGCCCCGGAGCCCGGCGAAAATCCTACGCCCCGAGCCGCTTCGACTCCGGGCGGGCCGCACGCCGCCGGGTGCGGCATACGACGGGCGCACCGGTGCGCGATGTCCGAGGAGTGGCATACCCGAATCGGGCCGTTCCATCGGCGGACCTCAGCACGGTACGCCACCGCGGCGCGCGCTCCCCGTCGAGCACGCCCCGCGCTGCTTCCGGCGCCGCGGCGAATCCGTTCCCCGGCACCCGGTTTCGGACGCGGCACGCCCGCGCCATGATCCGGTACGGACCGCCCTGGCGGGCGCGATTCCGGCGTGAAACCGCTCACACCCGGGTTTCAGGCGTTGAAGTACTTCGCCTCCGGGTGCAGCAGCACGAACGCGTCGGTGGACTGCTCCGGGTGCAGCTGCAGCTCCTCGGAGAGCCGGACCCCGAGCCGCTCGGCCGCCAGCAGGTCGACCAGCTTGGCCCGGTCCTCCAGCTCCGGGCAGGCACCGTAGCCGAAGGAGAAGCGCGCGCCCCGATACCCGAGCTTGAAGTACTCCTGCACGTCGTCCGGGTCGGACTCGGCGACCGCGTGCCCCTCCAGTACCAGCTCCTCGCGGACCCGGCGGTGCCAGTACTCGGCCAGCGCCTCGGTGAGCTGCACGCCGATGCCGTGCACCTCGAGGTAGTCGCGGTAGTTGTCGGCCGCGAAGAGCTGGTTGGCGAAGTCGGCGATCGGCTGCCCCATGGTGACCAGCTGGAAGGGCAGCACGTCGACCTGCCCGGTGCGCTCGGCGTACTCCCGCGACCGGATGAAGTCGGCGATGCAGAGGAAGCGGTCGCGCTGCTGGCGCGGGAAGGTGAAGCGGTAGCGCTCGGGGGCGTCCGGGCGCGGCTCGGTCAGCACGATCACGTCGTCGCCCTCGGAGACCGCGGGGAAGTAGCCGTAGACGACCGCCGCGTGCTGCAGCACGCCCTCGGTGCTGAGCCGCTCCAGCCAGGCGCGCAGCCGCGGCCTGCCCTCCGACTCCACCAGCTCCTCGTAGCCCGGCCCGTCGCCGCCGCGCTGCCCGCGCAGCCCCCACTGCCCGAGGAAGAGCGCGCGCTCGTCCAGCAGCCCGGAGTACTCGTGCAGCGCCAGCCCCTTGACAACCCTGGTCCCCCAGAACGGCGGCACCGGCACCGGCAGCTCGGCGGCCACGTCGGAGCGCGCGGGCACCTCGATCGGCGCCTCCTTGGCCTTGCGCTCCTCGGCGATCCGCTTGGAGCGCTCGTGCCTGGCCTTGCGCTCGGCCGCCTTCTCCCGCTCGGCGATGGCCTCCGGGCTGTCCGGGTCGGGGCCGCCGCCGCGCTTGCGGGTCATGATGGTGTCCATCAGCCGCAGCCCCTCGAAGGCGTCCCTGGCGTAGTGCACGTCGCCCTGGTAGACGGCGGTGAGGTCGTTCTCCACGTAGGAGCGGGTGAGCGCGGCGCCGCCGAGCAGGACCGGGAACTGGTCGGCCACGCCCCTGGTGTTCAGCTCCTCCAGGTTCTCCTTCATGATCACGGTCGACTTGACCAGCAGCCCGGACATCCCGATGACGTCGGCCTTCTTGTCGACGGCGGCGTCCAGGATGGTGGCGATCGGCTGCTTGATGCCGAGGTTGACCACCTCGTAGCCGTTGTTGGAGAGGATGATGTCGACCAGGTTCTTGCCGATGTC
Source organism: Nocardia sp. NPDC057353 (assembly GCF_042667085.1). Lineage (NCBI taxonomy): Bacteria > Bacillati > Actinomycetota > Actinomycetes > Mycobacteriales > Nocardiaceae > Nocardia > Nocardia sp. NPDC057353. The sequence continues at coordinate 185,844 of NZ_JBHVAK010000004.1, read as the reverse complement.
GTGCACGTCGCCCTTGACGGTGGCGAGCACGATCCGGCCCTTGCCGCTGTCGTCGGTGGCCTCCATGTGCGGCTCCAGGTAGGCGACCGCGGTCTTCATCACCTCGGCCGACTGCAGCACGAACGGCAGCTGCATCTGCCCGGAGCCGAACAGCTCGCCGACGGTCTTCATGCCCGCCAGCAGCGTCTCGTTCACGATCTGCAGCGGCGGCACCTCGCGCATGGCCTCGTCCAGGTCCGGCTCCAGGCCGTTCCGGTCGCCGTCCACGATGCGCCGCTCCAGCCGCTCGAAGAGCGGCAGCGCCGCCATCTCCTCGGCCCGGGACGCCTTGGACGACGCGGTGGAGACGCCCTCGAACAGCTCCATCAGCCGCTGCAGCGGGTCGTACCCCTCGCGTCGCCGGTCGTAGACCAGGTCCAGCGCGGCCTCCCGCTGGTCCTCCTGGATCCGCGCGATGGGCAGGATCTTGGAGGCGTGCACGATCGCCGAGTCCAGCCCGGCCTGCACGCACTCGTGCATGAAGACCGAGTTCAGCACCTGCCTGGCGGCCGGGTTCAGGCCGAAGGAGATGTTCGACAGCCCCAGCGTGGTCTGGACATCGGGGTGGCGGCGCTTGAGCTCGCGGATGGCCTCGATGGTCTCCAGGCCGTCGCGGCGCGACTCCTCCTGGCCGGTGCCGAGGGTGAAGGTCAGGGTGTCGACGATGATGTCGGACTCGTGCAGCCCCCAGTTGGTGGTGATGTCGGCGATCAGCCGCTCGGCGATCTCCACCTTCTTGGCGGCGGTGCGCGCCTGCCCCTCCTCGTCGATGGTGAGCGCGACCACGGCGGCGCCGTGCTCGGCGACCAGCGCCATGGTCTGCTGGAACCGCGATTCCGGCCCGGCGCCGTCCTCGTAGTTCACCGAGTTCACCGCGCAGCGCCCGCCGAGGTGCTCCAGCCCGGCGCGCAGCACCGGGGTCTCGGTGGAGTCGAGCATGATCGGCAGCGTGGAGGCGGTGGCGAGCCTGCTCGCCAGCTCGCTCATGTCGGCGGTGCCGTCCCGGCCGACGTAGTCGACGCAGAGGTCGAGCATGTGCGCGCCGTCGCGGGTCTGGTCCTTGGCGATCTCCAGGCACCGCTGCCAGTCGCCCGCCAGCATGGCCTCGCGGAAGGCCTTCGAGCCGTTGGCATTGGTGCGCTCGCCGATCATCAGGACGCTGGCGTCCTGCTCGAACGGGACCGCGGTGTACATGCTGGAGACGCTCGGCTCCGGCTCCGGGTGCCTGCGCTCCGGAATCGGCGGCAGCGCGCGCTCCACCTCGTGCACCGCGGCGCTGACCTGCCGGATGTGCTCCGGCGTCGTGCCGCAGCAGCCGCCGACCAGCGCCAGCCCGAACTCGCTGACGAAGTCGCGCAGCGCGATCGCCAGCTCCTCCGGGGAGAGCGGGTACTCGGCGCCGTTCGCGCCGAGTACCGGGAGCCCGGCGTTCGGCATGACCGAGACCGGCAGCCGCGCGTGCCGGGAGAGGTGGCGCAGGTGCTCGCTCATCTCGGCCGGGCCGGTGGCGCAGTTCAGGCCGATCATGTCCACCCCGAGCGGCTCGATCGCCGTCAGCGCGGCGCCGATCTCGCTGCCGACCAGCATGGTGCCGGTGGTCTCGACGGTGACGTGGGTGATGATCGGGATCCGCCTGCCCGCGGTGGCCATGGCGTGCCTGCTGCCCACCACCGCCGCCTTGACCTGCAGCAGGTCCTGGCAGGTTTCGATGAGGATGGCGTCGGCGCCGCCGTCGAGCATGCCGAGCGCCGCCTCGCTGTAGGCGTCGCGCAGCGCGGCGTAGGGGGCGTGGCCGAGAGTGGGCAGCTTGGTGCCCGGCCCCATCGAGCCGAGCACGTAGCGGGGGGTGCCGTCGGCGCCCGGCCCCATCTCGTCGGCGACCTCGCGGGCCAGCCTGGTGCCGCGCTCGGAGAGGTCGCGGATGCGGTCGGCGATGTCGTAGTCGGCCAGGTTGGGCAGGTTGCAGCCGAAGGTGTTGGTCTCGACGGCGTCGGCGCCCGCCTCGAAGTACGCGCGATGGATGTGCCGCAGCACGTCCGGCCTGGTCTCGTTGAGGATCTCGTTACAGCCCTCGAGGCCGCGGAAGTCGTCGAGCGTGAGATCCGCGGCCTGCAGCATGGTGCCCATCGCGCCGTCGCCGATCACGACGCGGCGCGCGAGGGTATCCAGCAGGGTGGTGTCGAACCGGGGCGCAGCCATGGGACCAGGGTAGTAGGCGGCTCCGACGCCATCGGCCGGACGCCGGGACGCGCCGTCACCGGGCGCCGCGCCCCGGCGTGGCACGCCGTAGGCTGACCGGGTGAACCGCAGTGAAACTCCCGATTCGGAACTGCCGACGTTGCGGGATCCGGTGCTCGTCGCGGCCTTCGAGGGCTGGAACGACGCGGGTGATGCCGCCAGCGGCGCGGTCGAGCACCTGGAACTGATCTGGGACGCCGAGCCGCTCGCCGAGCTGGACTCCGAGGACTACTACGACTACCAGGTCAACCGCCCGACGGTGCGCCAGGTGGACGGGGTGACCAGGGAGATCCAGTGGCCGTCGACCTCGCTGTCGGTGTGCTCGCCGCCCGGCAGCGACAAGGACATCGTGCTGCTGCGCGGCATCGAGCCGAACATGCGCTGGCGCAGCTTCTGCGCCGACCTGCTGGAGTTCATCGAGCAGCTGGGCGTGCAGACCGTGGTGATCCTCGGCGCGCTGCTCGCCGACACCCCGCACACCAGGCCGGTGCCGGTCACCGGCTCCGCCTACAGCCCCGAGGCCGCGGAGCGCTTCGCGCTCGAGCAGACCCGCTACGAGGGTCCGACCGGCATCACCGGCGTGCTGCAGGACCAGTGCGTCCGGGCGGGCGTGCCCGCCATCTCCTTCTGGGCCGCGGTGCCGCACTACATCTCGCAGCCGCCCAACCCCAAGGCCACCATCGCGCTGCTGCACCGGGTCGAGGAGGTGCTCGACATCGAGGTGCCGCTGGGCGAGCTGCCCAAGCAGGCCGAGGAGTGGGAGGAGACGGTCAACGAGATGACCGAGGGGGACGAGGAGATCAGCGAGTACGTGCGCTCGCTGGAGGAGCGCGGCGACGCCGCGGTCGACCTCAACGAGGCCATTTCGAAGATCGACGGCGACGCCATCGCGGCCGAGTTCGAGAAGTACCTGCGGCGGCGGGGTCCGGGGAACTTCGGGCTGTGAGGCGCGCCGGCCCCGCCGGGGATGGGGCGGGGCCGGGCGCCGGGCCGCTCACCCGTCCAGGGTGAGCACGTGTGCGGCGGCGTCCCGCGCCAGCCGGGCGATCAGGATCTCGCGCGGGATGGTCTGGCCGCCCAGGTGGTCCAGCGACGGCGTCAGCACGTGGTGTGCGTCGGCGCGCTGGAGTTCGTGGGTCAGCTCCGCCAGCGCCGTGCCGTCGCCGTCGCAGGACTCGTGGAAGGTCGCGGCGAAACAGAGGCCGCGGGAGCGGGCCAGATCGCGCAGCGCGCGCTCCAGCTCCTCCCCCCGCCCGTCGGCCAGATCGTCCCGCACGTACCCGTAGGTCAACGCTTGCACCGAAACCTCCGTTGGATCGGTATGTCTTCGCGTCCTGCGGTCCCCGGGAGCGCCTCCAGGGACCACCCGCCGGCTCCTACCCCTGCGCGTGCGCCCGCATTAGCGGATGCACAACCATCTGCACTTACAGGAACCTTCGGGCAAACTTCTCGCTCCCCTACAGGATGCCGAACGACATAGTGCGAATGCAGATGTCAACCCGGTGACATCGGGTTGCCCTATCGAGGACGCCGAAGGTTAACTGGTGCGATACTGGCGGCGTGGCCATAGCCGACGATCGACCCGTCTGGGCAGTCCGCATGCGCTCCGAACGCGACGCGAGGGGGTGGTCCCAAGCCGACGCGATCCGGGTGATGCGCGCCAAGTCCGCGCACAATCTGCCGACCGACAGCACGCTGCTGCGCAATTGGCGCAGGTGGGAGGCGGGCGAGTCGAAACCGGACGACTTCTACGCCCCCATCATCGCGGCGGCCTTCGACTCCGCCGCCGCCTCGTTCTTCCCCAAGGCCAGGCCGAACCGCGACGACGAGCTGCTCTCCGCGACCGGCATGGACACCCTGGAATTCGTCGGCAGGCTGCGGATGTCGGATGTCTCCGGCTCCACGCTGGACGCGGTGCGGATCACCGCGGAGCGGCTTTGCTGCGAGTACGCCTACGCCGACCCGATCGAGCTGCACAGCGAGGGCACGGCCTGGCTGCGGCGGATAGCCGCCTTGCTCGACGGCAGGCTCACGCTCGCCCAGCACCGGGAGATCCTCTCGCTGGCGGGCTGGGTGGCGCTGCTGGTCGGCTGCGTGGAGTACGACCTCGGCAAGCGCGCGTCGGCGGAGTCGACCCGGCAGGCGGCGCTGTCGCTCGGCACCGAGTCGGAGAACCCGGAGATCGTGGGCTGGGCCGCCGAGATGGCGTCCTGGTTCGCGCTCACCCAGGGCAACTACCGCGGCGCGATCGAGGCCGCCGAGCCGGTGCTGGAGTCCTGCCGCGGCTACGGGGTCGGGGTGCAGCTGGCCGCGCAGCAGGCCAAGGGCTGGGCCCGGCTCGGCGACCGGGCCAGGGTGGAGACGGCGCTGGAGCGCGGCCGCGCCATCCTCGACCAGCTCGAGCACCCCGCCGACCTGGACAACCACTTCGTGGTGGACCCGCAGAAGTTCGACTTCTACGCCATGGACTGCAGCCGCGTCGTCGGCGACGACCGGGCGGCGCGGGCCTACGCCAGGGAGGTCATCCGGGATTCGTTCCGGGTGGACGGCACCGTGCGCAACCCCATGCGCGCCGCCGAAGCGCACCTGACGCTGGCCGTGCTCGCCGCCCGCGAGCGCGACCTGGAGTGCGCGCTGGCCGAGGCGGAGGCGGCGTTCGGGCACGATCGGCGCTCGCTGCCCTCGCTCGGCTGGATCGCGGGCGAGCTGGCGCGGGAGATCAACGACCGGTTCCCCGGCGACCCGCGCGGCCAGGACTACCTGGACCAGCTCCGGGCGCTGGCCCGGGTGTGAGCGCGGTCAGTACCTGACGCTCGCGTCCGGGAAACGCGCCGGGCACGCCGTGCCCGGCGCGGTGGCGAGTTCGAAGTGCCACCACTCGTTGTCGAAGGTGCGGCAGAGCCCCCAGCGGAACCCGTTCGCCTCCAGCCACTGCGCGCCCGCGAGCGGCCCTACGTCGACCGCGTCCCCGCTGACGTGCGTCGACTCGTCCGGCGGCAGCACCCAGCGGCGCGCCTCCTCCGGGCTGCCGTAGGTGGCGAGCCCCTCGTCCCACAGCGCCTGCTGCTCGGCCGGGCTGCGGTACCCGGAGGTGATCGAGAGCGGCACCCCCTGCGCGTGCGCCTCCCCCTCGGCGAGGGTGTAGGCCAGCGCGAGCGCCGGGTTCAGCCCCTCGGTGCCGGTGGCCGACCCGATCCCCTCGCGCTGGTCGATCGCGCCCGCCCTGAGTTCGGGCGCGGCGCCCACGGGCGGTTCGGGCGCGGCGGTGGCGACCGGTGCGGTCAGCGCCAGCCCCGCGGCGAGCAGCAGCGCCGCCGATCCCCGGCGCGCACCGACCGGGAGGCCGCGCCCGCCGCGGTCACGGCCGGGTCGCGCGCATACCGCGGGCGGTGCGGCGGAGGCTCGCCGATCGTCCTGGACATCGGCACCGCGCTCCGCTTCGACCATGCGGCGATCGTAGGCGCGCTCAGACCCGCTCGGCGGACCGGGTCCGCACCCGCAGCGCGATCGGCTTCTGCGTCTCCGCGAAGAAGTCGTTCCCCTTGTCGTCCACCACGATGAAGGCCGGGAAGTCCTCGACCTCGATCTTCCACACCGCTTCCATGCCGAGCTCCTGGTACTCCAGCACCTCGACCGACTTGATGCAGTCCAGCGCCAGCCGCGCCGCGGGCCCGCCGATCGACCCCAGGTAGAACCCGCCGTGCTCCTTGCACGCCCTGGTCACCTGCGCGGACCGGTTCCCCTTGGCCAGCATGACGTGCGACCCGCCCGCCGCCTGGAACTGGTCCACGTAGGAGTCCATCCGCCCGGCGGTGGTCGGCCCGAACGACCCGGAGGCGTACCCGTCCGGCGTCTTGGCGGGCCCCGCATAGTAGACGGCCATGTCGCGCAGGTACTCCGGCATCGGCTCGCCCGCGTCCAGCCGCTCCTTGATCTTGGCGTGCGCGATGTCGCGCGCCACCACCAACGGCCCGCTCAGCGACAGCCGCGTCTTCACCGGGTACTTGGAGAGCTCCGCGCGAATGTCCGCCATCGGCCGGTTCAGGTCGATCCGGACCACGTCGCCGCCGAGGATCTCATCGGTCTGCTCCGGCAGGTACTGCGCGGGCTCCCGCTCGAGCTGCTCCAGGAAGACCCCCTCCGCGGTGATCTTCGCCAGCGCCTGCCGATCCGCCGAGCAGGACACCGCGAGCGCCACCGGACAGCTCGCCCCGTGCCGCGGCAGCCGCACCACCCGCACGTCGTGGCAGAAGTACTTGCCGCCGAACTGCGCCCCGATCCCGAAGGACTGGGTGAGCTTGAAGACCTCCTCCTCCAGCTCCAGGTCGCGGAAGGCGTGCCCGGCGAGCGAGCCCTCGGTGGGCAGCGAGTCCAGGTAGTGCGCCGAGGCGTACTTCGCGGTCTTGAGCGCGAACTCCGCGCTGGTCCCGCCGATCACCACCGCCAGGTGGTAGGGCGGGCAGGCCGCGGTGCCGAGCGAGCGGATCTTCTCGTCCAGGAACTCCAGCATCCGCGTGGGGTTCAGGACCGCCTTGGTCTCCTGGTAGAGGAAGGACTTGTTGGCCGAGCCGCCGCCCTTCGCCATGAACAGGAACTTGTAGGCCGGGTGCGCCGGGTCGCCGGGCGCCGAGTACAGCTCGACCTGCGCCGGCAGGTTGGAGCCGGTGTTCCTCTCGTCCCACATGGTGATCGGCGCCAGCTGCGAGTACCGCAGGTTCAGCTTCGTGTAGGCGTCGAAGACGCCGCGGCTGATCCACTCGGCGTCGTCCGCGCCGGTCAGCACGCCCTCGGACTTCTTGCCCATGACGATGGCGGTGCCGGTGTCCTGGCACATGGGCAGGATGCCGCCCGCCGAGATGTTCACGTTCTTGAGCAGGTCCAGCGCGACGAACCGGTCGTTCCCGCTGGCCTCCGGATCGTCGATGATCCGCCGCAGTTGCTGCAGATGTGCCGGGCGCAGGTAGTGGCTGATGTCGTGCATCGCCTCCGCGGTCAGCAGCCGCAGCACCTCGGGCTCCACCTGGAGGAAAGTGCGGCCGCCGACCTCGACGGTGGAGACCCCCTCGGTGGTGAGCAACCGGTACGGCGTCTCGTCGGCGCCGATCGGCAGCAGGTCGGAATAGCGGAACTCGGGCGCGGTCACGGAACGCACTCCTTCAAGCGGGCTGTCTGCGAAGTCACCGGAGCGTAACGACCGCGACCCGGGCGATCGTTGCTTAGGCTCCCCTATGCACGGCGGTGCACACCGAAGTTGTACCTTCAACTTCAAGCGCGACGACAGCGACCGGCGAGGATGGGAACACAGGCGGTGACCGACCCACAGTGGCTCGACGACCTGGAGATGCGGGCGTGGCTCGGCTACGTCCGCACCCGCGACCTGGTCGCCGCCGCGGTCGGGCGGGACTCCACCCGCGCGTCGAACCTGACCTTCGCCGAGTACTCGGTGATGGCCTACCTCTCACTCAATGGTGAATCGCTGACCTTCGCCGAGCTGGCGGCCAAGCTGGAGTGGTCGCAGAGCAGGCTCTCGCACCAGATCACCCGCATGGAGCGGCGCGGGCTGGTCGCCCGCGAGCCGCTCCCCGACGATGCGCGGCGCACCGCCGCCCGGCTCACCCCGGACGGCATCATGGCGCTCGGCGAGGCGGCGCCGATGCACGTCGCGAGCGTCCGGCGGAACATGATCGACGTGCTCGACCGCGCGCAACTCGCCGCGCTCGCCGACATCTACGACACCCTCCTCGCCCATCACCGGCGCTCCGCCGAGCCCTGACGCGGCGCCGAGGCCGAGCGCGTCGATGCGGTGCGGGGTGCGAGCAGGAGCCACCCCGCGATCGCGGCCAGCACCGCCACAGCACCGGCGACCAGGGCGGCCGCATGGAAGCCGTCCAGGAAGGTGGCCTTCACCAGGTCACCGAGCCGGTCGCCTGCGGGGCCGGGAAGCGCCCCCGCCACGTGTACCCCGGCCAACATCGAACTCGTCGCCGCGGCCTCGGCCGCCTCGGGCAGCGGGATGGCACCGAGCCCGCCCGCCACCTTTTCCGAGTACACCGAGGCGAGGACCGAGCCGAGGACCGCGACGCCCAGCGTCCCCCCGAGTTCCCGGCTCGTGTCGTTCACCGCCGACCCGGCCCCGACCTGCCCGGACGACAGCTCGTTGAGCACGGCGAAGGTCGCCGGACCGGAGACGAGCGCAACGCCGAGCGCCAGCGTCACCATGACCGGAACGATGACGCCCCAGTACGACGTGTACTGGTCGTAGCGGATGGTCAGCCAGAAGGCCACGGCCATCACCAGCGAGCCGAGCGCGGCCGCCCGGCCCGCCCCGAGCCTCGACCCCGCCCACATGCTCGGCCCGGCGAACACCGCCATCGCGATCGCGAACGGCAGGGTGCGGATTCCGGTTTCGAACGGCTCGTACTCCCTGATGCCCTGGAAATACTGGGTCATGAGAAAGACGAATCCCATCAGGGCGAACATGCCGAAGGTCAGCATCATCGCCGCCGTGGCGAAATTTCGGTCGCGGAACAATCGCACGTCGAACAGCGGCGACGAGAATCGTTTCTCCCACACCACGTAGGCGCCGATCACCGCGGCACCGACGAGCAATCCGGCGACGGTCCGCGTCGAGAGCCAGCCGTGGCCGGGCGCCTCGATCACGCTGTAGACGAATATCGAGATACCGACTATCGACAGCGCCATGCCGCCGAAATCGAATGCGTCCGCCTCGGGATTCCGGCTCTGCGGGAGAAGGAGCGCCGCGCCGACGAGGGCGATGGCACCGGCCGGTACATTGATCCAGAAGATCGACCCCCACGCATAGTTGTCGAGCAGCCAGCCGCCGAGCACCGGGCCGATGGCGGCGGCGACTCCGGCGACAGCGGCCCAGGCGGCCACCGCGATCGCACGCTCCCGCAGGTCGTCGAAGAGCAGTACGCCGATCGCCAGGGTCGCCGGGAACACGAGCGCGGCAAAGAAACCGAGCCCCGCCCGCGCGACGATCAGCTGTCCGAGGCTGTCCGACGTCGCCGCGAACACCGACAGCGCGGCGAACCCTACGATGCCGACGATGAGCAGCGTCTTGCGCCCGAAACGGTCTCCCAGATAACCGCCGGTGAGCAGGAATCCCGCGAAAACCAATGTGTAGACATCCACCACCATCTGCAATCCGGCCATATCCGCACCCAGATCGGTGGCGATCGTCGGTAGCGCGACATTCACGATCGTGTTGTCCACGAAAACCATCAGCTCGGCGAAGCACAATGCCGCCATACCGAGCCATCGAACAATCGGAGAATTCATCCGCAGCCCCTTCCGGTGGTGCCGGGCGGCGCGGAGACCCCCTGCCGCACCGCGCCGCCTTTCGCCCGGCACCACGTCACTGTAGGGAGCCGCGGGAAAGACCGAAATGCTCGATTGGGACACAACCATGATATTTTCGGGCCGGTGGAGCGACCTTCCTGGGACTTCAGGCGCGGCATCATCGGAGTCCGGCACATGGTGCGGGTCGGCATCGAGCACGGCGCCACGGAGCGCAGGCTGCTCGCCTCCACCGGCCTGCGCCCGGCCGACCTCGACGCCGACGATCTGGAGGTCGAGGCGATCCAGGAGCTGACGGTCGCCCGCAACCTGGTGCAGACCGTCGGCGACCGGCCCGGCCTCGGCACCGAGGTGGCGCGGCGCTTCTCCCTGACCAACTTCGGGCTGCTCGGCTTCGCCATGCTCAGCAGCCTGACCGCGGGCGAGGCGCTGCGGGTCGCGCTGCAGACGCTGCGGATCGGCAACCGGTTCATCGAGATCGAGGTCGGCCTCACCCCGACGACGGGGCGGATCGAGTTCCGCACCGACTCCCTGCCCGCCGATGTCCGCGCCTTCCTGCTCGAGCGGGACCTCGTGATCATCTTCGGCGTGCTCGTGCTGCGCTGCCTCGGCCCCGGACTCGCGGACCGGCTCGGCGACACCCGCCTCGAGCTGGCCCTGCCCGGCAGCACCGTGGCCACCGTGACCGAGGGCATGGCCCGGATGCTCGCCGATGTCGCGCACAACCCGGTTCAGCGGGTCCCGATCGTCGCGGACCGGCCGACGACCGCTCTGACGTTCCCCCTCGACCTCCTCGCCGAACCGATGTCCATGCCCGATCCCGCTACCGCCGCGCTCTGCGAGCAGCACTGCCTCGAGCTGCTGCAGCGGCGCAGCGAGCACGGTCGGCTCGCCACCAGGATCCGCGCACTGCTGCTGCAGCGGATCGACGCGCCGCCGACGGCGGAGGAGATCGCGCGGAGCCTGAACATGGACCGGCGCACGCTGCACCGGAGGCTCGCCGACGAGGGGACCACCTTCCGCGCGCTCGGCGAGGAGGTCCGCAGCGCGCTCGCGATCGACATGCTCGGCGTCCTCGGACTGACCGTGCAGGAGACCGCGGTTCGGCTCGGGTACTCCGGTGCCGCGGCGTTCAGCCGGTCGTTCACCCGGTGGACCGGTAGCCCGCCGAGTACCTACCGGCGGTGACGCCGCACCGCAATCGGTGTACAGACGTCTACTGACAATCGCCGCCTACTCGCGCATATTCGCGCGATCTCGGTGGTATACCCCTCCCATGTGCTCAGCAAGTGAGTGTACGGTCGTGCACAGAAGTTAGGGGCTGCCGATGGATCTGCTGAAGTGGAGCAAACGGCCGGCCGCGGACGTCGAGGCGACGAGGCCGCCGGTCAATATCGTGCGCGGCCTGGTGGCGCGGGCCACCACACCGCTGCTCCCCGACGACTACCTGCGCCTGATCAATCCGCTCTGGACCGCGCGCGAGCTGCGCGGCAAGGTCGTCGACGTCGTCAAGGAGACCGCCGATTCGGCCACGGTGGTGATCCGGCCCGGCTGGGGCTTCCCGGCGACCTACCGGCCGGGGCAGTACATCGGCATCGGGCTTCAGATCGGCGGCCGCTGGCACTGGCGCTCCTACTCGCTCACCTCGATCGGCGACACCGGGGACCGGACGCTCTCGATCACCGTCAAGGCGAATCCGGACGGGTTCCTCTCCACTCACCTGGTGGACGGCGTCGAACCCGGCACCATCATCCGGCTGGCCGCCCCCAAGGGCGACTTCCACCTGCCCGAACCGGTGCCGGGGAAGCTGCTGTTCGTGACCGCGGGCAGCGGGATCACGCCGGTGATGGCGATGCTCCGGGCGCTCACGGCCAAGGGGCAGGTGCCCGACATCCGGCACATCCACTCCGCGCCGACCCGGGACGACGTCATCTTCCTCGACGAGCTGGAGCGCAAGGCGGCCGAGGCCCCCGGCTACGACCTGACCCTGCAGCTCACCCGCGAGATGGGCAATGTCGACGCCGCGCGCCTGGACGAGTGGGTGCCCGACTGGCGGGAACGGGACTGCTGGGCCTGCGGCCCCGCCGGGCTGCTCGACGCCATGGAGTCGCACTACGAGGCGGGCGGGCTGCGGCACCGGCTGCACACCGAGCGCTTCACCATCGCCCGCACCGACCACGGCGGCGAGGGCGGCACCGTGCACTTCGCGGTCTCCGGCAAGGAGGCCGAGATCGACGGCGCGACAACGCTGCTCGAAGCCGGCGAGAACCTGGGCGTCCAGCTGCCCTTCGGGTGCCGGATGGGCATCTGCCAGACCTGTGTCGTCCCCCTGGCGGGGGGCTACGCGCGCGACCTCCGCACCGGCGAGGAGCGGCGCGAAGGAGAACGAATCCAGACCTGCATCAGCACCGTGTCCGGAGAATGCACGCTCGACCTGTAGGAGGTCCCGTGGCCATCACCGATATCGACGTCTACGCCCATCTGACCGCCGAGGACGTCGAGGCGCTCGGCGCCGAACTCGACGCGATCCGCCGCGATATCGAGGAGTCGCGCGGCGAACGCGACGCCAAGTACATCCACCGCACCATCGCGCTCCAGCGGGCGCTGGCCGCCGGTGGGCGCGCGACCCTCATGTTCAGCAATCGCAAGGCCGCGTGGGTGGCGGGCACCGCCATGCTCTCGGCGGCGAAGATCATCGAGAACATGGAACTCGGGCACAATGTCATGCACGGGCAGTGGGATTGGATGAACGACCCGGAGATCCACTCCTCCTCGTGGGAGTGGGACACCACCTGCCCGAGCGTGCAGTGGAAGCACTCGCACAATTTCGTGCACCACAAGTACACCAATATCGTCGGCATGGACGACGATGTCGGCTACGGCATCCTGCGCATCACCCGCGACCAGAAGTGGCTGTGGTGGAACGTCGGCAACCCCGTCTACAACTTCCTGCTGGCGACCTTCTTCGAGTGGGGCGTCGCCGCGCACCACCTCGAGGTGGAGAAGATCCGCAAGAAGGAGAAGACCTGGCGGCAGGTCTTCCGCGACCTGCGGATCATCGGCACCAAGGTCGGCAAGCAGGCGGCCAAGGACTACCTGATCTTCCCCGCGGTGGCCGGGAAGAACTGGAAGACCACGCTCACCGCGAACGCCACCGCCAATATCGTCCGGAACTACTGGGCGTACATGGTCATCTTCTGCGGCCACTTCCCCGACGGTGCCGAGAAATTCACCAGGGAGGAATTCGCCGAGGAGGACCAGCCGCGCTGGTACCTGCGCCAGATGCTCGGCTCCGCGAACTTCCACGCGGGCCCGCTCATGCGCTTCATGAGCGGCAACCTCAGCCACCAGATCGAGCACCACCTCTTCCCCGACCTCCCCAGCAACCGCTACGAGGAGATCGGGGTCCGGGTCCGCGCGCTCTGCGACAAGTACGACCTTCCGTACACCACCGGCTCCATCGGCCACCAGTACCTGCAGACCTTCCGGACCATCGCCAAGCTCTCGGTCCCCAACGGTCTGCTCTCCGCCACCTCCGACGACGCGCCGGAGACCGCCTCCGAACTCCGCTTCGCCATCCGCGAGGGGCTCTCGGACCACTTCGGCGTCGACCCGGTCACCGGTCAGCGCCGGGGCCTGCGCACCGCGTTGCGCGAACTGAACGAGGCCCCGGTGCGCTCGGGCGCGTGATCAGGCCGAGGCGGCGGTGTCCAGGGTGCGGGTGGGGGCGACCGGGGCGCCGAGGTCGCGGACGAAACCCTGGGGGATGACGATGTCGTCCCGGTCGAGGTCGTGGATGCTGGTCTTGCGCAGGCCGAGGAGGGCGGAGTCGATGCCGCCCTTCAGGATGTCGAGGACGTTCTCGACGCCCGCCTGGCCGTTGGCGGCGAGGCCCCAGAGGTAGGCGCGGCCGATGAGGACGGCGCGGGCGCCGAGCGCGACGGCCTTCACGACGTCGCTGCCGCGGCGGATGCCGCCGTCGAGCAGGACCTCGATCTGGTCGCCGACCGCGTCCGCGATGGCGGGCAGGGCGCGGATGGCGGCGGGGGTGCCGTCCAGGTTGTTGCCGCCGTGGTTGGAGACGGAGATACCCGCCACGCCCGCGTCGACGGCGCGCTGGGCGTCGTCGACCCGGATGACGCCCTTGAGCAGCACCGGGCCGTCCCAGTTGTCGACGACCCACTGCACGTCGGCCCAGTCCGGGGGCGGGGTGTTCATCCACTCGCCGTAGGCGGTGAAGAAGCCGGGGGCCTTGGCGTCGCCGGTGACCAGGTTGGGCACGGTGAGGTCGGGGAGGGTGCCCGACCGCAGGTAGGTGGTGAGCCAGCGCGGCTTGATCACGGTCGCGGGCGCGAACTTGAGCATGGTGCGGAAGTCGAGGCTCTGCGGGATCTCCGGGCTCCCCCAGTCCCGGCCGTGCGAGAACGACCAGTCCAGGGTGAGGATCAGCCCGACCGCACCGGCCGCCTTCGCGCGGGCCATGCGGGCGAGGATGTCGTCCTTGGAGCCGCACCAGTAGAGCTGGAAGAAGGTCGAGGGGTTGGCCGCGATCACCTCTTCGACGGGCTTGCTCGCGAACGAGCTGAGCCCCATCGCGACCCCGCGGGCGGCGGCGGCGCGGGCGACCGCGACCTCGCCGTCGGGGTGCACGGCCTGCACGCCGGTGGGCGAGATCAGCACCGGCATGGAGACGCTCTGCCCGAGCACCGTGGTGGCCTGCGAGCGCTCGCCGATGGGCCCGGCCACGTGCGGGGCGAAGCCGAGCTCGGTGAAGGCCTTCTGGTTGTCCTCGATGGTCTGCCCGCGCTCGGAGCCGGCGATGAGGGCGCCGTACACCGGCTTGGGCAGCCGCTTCTTCGCTCGCCGCTGGGCCTCGGCCACGGTCTCGAACCAGGGATTCATCGTCGGATCCTTTCCGGGGAGGACACCGGCCACCACTGGCCGGTGCGCTCGATCAGGTCGGTCACCAGCCGGTGCAGCAGGGCGCTGCCCTCGTCGGCGGTGGCGTCGGTGGGGTCGCCCAGTACGCCGTTGGCGCTGACGGCGCGGACGCCGCCCGCGCGCAGGGCGGGGAGCAGGTCGCGCAGGGGGCGGGGCTCCCCCGGTTCGGAGCGGTCGAGCCGCACCCGCCCGGGGTCGAGGGCGAGCTGCAGCGCGGTCTCGCTGCGTCCGGCGTGCGCGTCGCCGGGGTACTGCGGCAGATGGAACCGCACGTCACGCCCTTCGCCGCGGAGCAGCGCGCAGGCCCGCCGCAGCGGCTCGGCATTGCCGCCGTGGCCGCTGACCAGCAGCACCCGGTCGAGGAAGTCGGTGGCCGAGCGGCACAGCTCGACCAGTACCAGCTCCAGAGCGGCCTGGCCGATGGAGAGCGTGCCGGGGAACCCGGCGTGCTCCCCGCTGGACCCGTAGGGCAGCGCGGGCGCCACCAGCACATCCGGGCGGGCGGCGGCCAACCCGGAGCACAGCGCGACAGCGAGGTCGGTGTCGGTCGACAGCGGCAGGTGCGGGCCGTGCTGCTCGGTGGCCCCCAGGGGGACCACCAGGATCGCCGCGCGGCCGAGCGCACCCACCTCAGGCCAGGTGAGCGCGGCCACTTCGGCGTCCGCGCGACCCGGTGCTGTGAGTTCGGCCACGGCGCAAACATTATCGTCACCGACTGACATAATCAAGCCTGCGATAATCGCCCGGTGACCGAGCAGGGGAACACGCGCACCCGCGGCAGGCCGCGCGGGACCAGCCGCCGCCAACTCGAGCTCATCGCGCTCGAGCTGTTCACCGAGCGCGGTTTCGAGGACACCACGGTGGAGCAGATCGCGGCGGCTGCCGGGATCAGCGAGCGCACCTTCTTCCGCTACTTCCCCAGCAAGGGCGAGCTGCTCTGGTACCAGTTCGACGACGAGGTGGCGGCGCTGCGCGGGCTCTTCGCGACCGTGGCCGACGACGTCCCGCTGATGACGGCGGTGCGCCGGGTGGTGATCGCGGCCAATGTGTATCGCGCCGAGGACGTCCCGGAGCTGCGCACCAGGATGCACCTGCTGGCAACGGTTCCCGGGCTGGCCGCAACGGCGGGCGCGCACTACGACGCCTGGGAGCGCGCGGTCGCCGAGTTCGCGGCGCGCCGGATGGGGGGCGCCGCGGACGACCTGGTCCCGATGGCGGTCGGCCGGGCAACCCTGGCGACCGCGCGCGCCGCCTTCGACGCCTGGCTCGGCCGCGCCGACGGCGACCTCACGGTCTACCTGGACCGGGCGCTGGCCGCGCTCGCCGCGGGCTTCGCGGTGCCGGACCCGGTAGCCGCCGAGCTACCCGCAGGTTTGGGCGGCGGTGGAGATGGGGTATGAGTAGGCTCGGTGTCGGCGCGCGCCCGGCGCGGTGCGGGTCGCGGCGACCGGCAGCACAACCCCCATCCAACCGATGAGAAGGGGCCTGGAATTCCATGTCCGAGGTGTCCATGAGTCTTTCGGCGGATCCGCTGGTAGCGGGGCCGGTCGACAACCTGCTGCCCCAGCTCGTGGAGCACCTGCGGCAGAATCGCACCGCGCTGCGCGAGGAGTGGGCGCGCCGGATCACCGACGCGCAGCTGCTCACCGCGATGACCCCGGAGGAGATCTTCTCCGAAATCACCTCGGTCTACGACAATTACGTGGCGGTGCTGGAGACCGGCAGCGTCGAGGCGCTGCAGGCCTACGCCCGCGACCTCTCCGAGCGCATCATCCCGCGCGGCGTCGAGACCGACGAGGTGCTCGGCATCGTGCTGCTGCTGCGAGATGTGCTGGCCCGCTCGCTCTTCGAGAAGTACCAGTCCGACTTCAACCTGCTCAACCACGTGCTCGACGCCTACGAGCCCGCCGCGAACCGGATCGCCAGCACGGTGGCCATCTCCTTCGTGCAGGAGCGCGAGCGCGTCATCCGGCAGCAGCAGGAGGCCATCCGCGAGCTCTCCACCCCGGTGCTGCAGGTCCGTGAGCAGCTGCTCATTCTGCCGATCATCGGCGTGCTGGACAGCCAGCGCGCCCGCCAGCTCACCGAGCAGCTGCTGCGCGCCATCCGGGCCAACCGCGCCAAGGTGGTCGTCATCGACATCACCGGCGTGCCGGACATCGACTCCACGGTCGCCAACCACCTGGTGCAGACGGTCGACGCCTCCGGGCTGATGGGCGCCAACGTGATCATCACCGGGCTCTCCTCGGACATCGCGCTCACCCTGGTCACCATCGGGCTCGACCTGTCCAAGATGAACGCGGTCGGCGATCTGCAGGGCGGGATCGAGGAGGCGGAGCGGCTGCTCGGCTACGAGGTCACCCGGGTCACGGACCGGCTCACCGAGCGCGACGGCCGCTGACCGGGCGGGCGCGCAGATGCCGGTTCCGATTCTCAAGCAGGGCACCTACCTGATCGCGTCGGTGCAGTCCGCGCTGACCGACGCCGACACCGAGCGGCTGCAGGACGACCTGATGCGGCAGGTCAGCAAATACCGCGCCAACGGCATCATCGTCGACGTCACCGCCATCGACATCATGGATTCGTTCGCCGCTCGCTCGCTGCGTACCATCGCGCACATGACGCAGCTGCGGGGGGCCGAGACGGTGATCGTCGGGCTGCAGCCCGAGGTCGCGTTCGCCATGGTGCAGCTCGGGTTGACCTTCGAGGACATGCACACCGCGCTCGACCTCGAAGAGGGCCTCGCCTGGCTGAACGCGAAGACCTCCCGGCGCCAGCGAGACGGCCGTGACAGTGGCCGCTGAGAGCCACGTGATCCTGGTCAAGGTGTCGGGTGACATCGTGATCGCGCGTCAGGCAGGCCGCGAACTCGCGGCCGAGCTCGGCTTCTCGCTCACCGACCGCACCATGATCTCCACCGCCATCTCCGAGATCGCCCGCAACATCACCAGTTACGCCGGGAGCGGTGAGATCCGGCTGCTGGTGGACGAGCGCGAGGGCAGGCGCGCGCTCATCGTGCAGGCCGAGGACCAGGGGCCGGGCATCCGCGACATCACCCGCGCGCTGGAGGACGGCTACTCCACCGGCCGCGGGCTCGGGCTCGGGCTGCCCGGCGCGCGCAGGCTCATGGACCGGCTCACGGTCGACTCGAATCCCGGGCAGGGCACCCTCATCGAGATGTGGAAGTGGGTGCCGGAGAATGTTTGACCACGGTTTCGTCAACCGGGTCGAGTGGGCGGTCGCGGGCCGCGCCTACCCCGGCCACGAGGCCTCCGGTGACCGCGGCGTGGTGCTGGACGCGGGCGGCGGCCGGGTGCTCTTCGGCGTGCTGGACGGGCTCGGCCACGGCCGCGGCGCCGCCGAGGCGGCGGACCGGGCGGCCCAGGTGCTCGCGGAGAACCGCTCCGAGCCGCTGGACGTGCTGCTGGTGCTGTGCCACCGGGCCATGTCCGACACCAGGGGCGCGGCGGTCTCGCTGGCCTCGTTCGGCGCCGACGAGACGGTGCACTGGCTCGGCGTCGGGAATGTGGAGTCGCGGGTGCTGACCGCGGGCCCGGCCGGGATCTCGGTGCGCGCCACCATGCTGCTCACCGCGGGGATCGTCGGCTACCGGCTGCCGCCGACGCTGCAGCCGCAGAGCATCCCGGTGCGCCCCGGCGACCTGCTGCTCATGTCCACCGACGGCATCCTCGCCGACTCCGACGGCGCCATCGACCTGGCCCGCTCCACCGCCGACATCACCGCAGCCATCCTGGACACCTACGCCAAGGCCACCGACGACGCCCTGGTCCTGGCGGCGCGGCACCGCGGCGCCACCGACCCGGTGGCATGACGATGGCGGCCGGGGAGCGGGGCGACGACGCCGGGGCGGTGCTCACCGCGTTCCTCGACGACTACGCGGCGGTGCTGCGGCGGCACCTCGCCGCGCCGGAGCAGGGCGGGCTCGGCGAGGGGTACGAGCTGGGCAGGCGGGCGCTGGTGGAGCGGATCAGCCTGCTCGACCTCACCGAGCACCACTACCGGGTGGTGCAGGCCGCGCAGCGCGCGCCGGACGCCGGTGACCAGCGGATCGCGGAGAACGCGCTGGAGTTCCTGCTGCAGACGCTGGCCGCGCTGGACATCGCCACCCGCGGCTACCTGGACGGCACCAAGGCCTACGAGCAGCAGCGCACCCGCGCCGACGACCTGGCCGGGCGGGACGCCTTCCGCACCGCGCTGGTGGAGTCGCTGCAGGACGGCTTCTTCGTGGCCGAGGCGGACGGCACCATCACCGAGGTGAACTCGGCCTTCGGCGCGCTCACCGGCTACGGCCCCGGCGACGTCCCGTTCGCGCTGCCGCACCCGTGGTCGCCGCCGAACGCCCCGCGCTACCCCGACCTCGGCAGCGAGTCGCTGCGCTGGGTGATGCCGGTGCAGCACCGGGACGGCCGCAAGGTCTGGCTCGCGGTGAGCACCAGCTCGCTGGTGAAGCCGGAGAACGACGAGCGGATCTTCGTCGGCACCATCCGCGACGTCACCGCCGAGCACGACGCGCAGGCCCGCGACCAGGCCGCCTCCCGGCTGGCGACCGCGGTGGGCGCGGCCACCAGCGTGGCCGAGGTGCTCGCCGTCGGGCTGGACGAGCTGCGCCGCACCGCGGGCGCGGCGGCGGCCGTGGTCGCGGTCTGGCCCGCCCGCACCGCGGAGCCGGAGATCTACACCTCCGGCCCGGACCGCCAGGACGAGGACGAGTTCGCCGACCTCCCGGCGCGCGCCGTCCCCGACGGCCCGGACCCGGACACCAGGGCGCTGCTGGAGCGCGCCCGCCGCCGCTCGCCGCGCTCGCTGCAGGTGCTCCCCGACGGCCTGGACAGCGCCGCGGGCATCGTGGCCCCGCTCGGCGAGACCGGGGACGCCGCGCTGCTGCTGCGCTTCGCCGCCCCGCGCGTGGTCGCCGCCGCCGACCGCACGCTCTTCTCGCTGCTCATCGGGCACCTCAGCCTGGCGGTGCAGCGGGCCCGCAACTTCGACCAGGCCCGCGCGACCTCGCTCACGCTGCAGCGCGCCATGCTCGGCCCGATCGAGCTGCCGCCGCGCTTCTCGGTGCACTACGAGCCCGCGCTGCCGCCGCTGGAGATCGGCGGCGACTGGTACGACGTGGTCCCGCTGCGCGACGGCACCATCGGCGTCGTGGTCGGCGACTGCGTCGGCCGCGGCCTCTCCGCCGCGGTGGTCATGGGCCAGCTGCGCACCGCCGCGCGGGCGCTGCTGCTGCGCGGGGCCGGTCCGGCCCAGCTGCTGGCCGAGCTGGACACGGTGGCGGCGCGGATTCCCGGCGCCATGTGCACGACGGTCTGCGCGGCGGTGCTCGACCCGGTGCGCGGGGTGGTGCGGTACAGCAGCGCCGGGCACATGCCGCCGATCCTGGCCGACGTCGGCGAGGTCGGGCGGCTGCTGGAGGGCGGGCGCGCGGTGCCGCTGGCCACCTTCGACATGCCGCGCAGGCCGGAGGCGACGACCGCGCTCCCGCCCGGGGCCACGCTGGTGCTCTTCACCGACGGGCTGGTGGAGCGCAAGGGCGTCGACATCGACGACAGCTTCGCGCAGATCGCGCAGGTGCTGGCCGGGACGCCGGGGCGGCTGCCGCGCGAGGTCGCGGACGCGGTGCTGAGCAGGCTGCGCCCGGCCGCCGGGTACGACGACGACGTCGCCATGGTGGTCTACCGGCAGCCGCCCGCCCCGCTGCTGCTCGACGTGCCCGCCGCCGCCGAGCAGCTCACCGTGCTGCGCCGCACGCTGAAGGCCTGGTTCGCCGCCGCCGCGGTGCCGCACGACCTCGCCGCCGACCTGGTCGCCGCCGCCAACGAGGCGTGCAGCAACAGCGTCGAGCACGCCTACCTGCACAAGCGGCCGGGCCGGGTGATCCTCGCCGCGGAGTGCGACACCGAGACCGTGGTCATCGTGGTCCGCGACGACGGCGACTGGAAGCCGCGCGCCGCGGACCCCGGCTACCGCGGCCGCGGCATCGAGATGATGAAGGCACTCACCGAGGACGTGGAGATCGAGCACACCGCGGAGGGCACCAGGGTGCGCATGTGGGTCACGCTGCCCGCCATCACCTTCCCCACCGCGAACCCGATCCGCAGCGCCGGTCAGCCCGCGTAGCGGGCGGCGAGCTTCGCGAGGTCGTCGAGGACGCGCAGCGTCTCGTCCGCGGGCAGGGTCTCCAGCTTCAGCGTCGCGCGGACCGCGCCCGCCTCGGCGTAGGCGTCGAGCACCGCGGGGTCGGCCGGGGCCGGGGTGACCGCGATCGGCAGCCCGCTGTCCAGGAACGGCGCGAGCTGCTCGGCCACCGCGGCCGGGCTGCCGACGCCGTTCGGGATCCAGCCGAGGCCGAGCCGCCGCGCCCGCCTCGCCGCCGCCTCCGCACCGCCGACGAAGATCGGCGGGTGCGGCCGCTGCACCGGCTTGGGCCAGGCCTGGAACGGCGCGAAGTCCAGGTGCGTGCCGTGGAACTCGACCGTCTCCGCGGTCCAGGTCCGCGTGATCACCTGGAGCTGCTCGTCCAGCAGCGCGCCCCTGGTGCGCGGGTCGGTGCCGTGGTCGGCCATCTCCTCGCGGTTCCAGCCGACGCCGACGCCGAACACCACCCGGCCGTTCGAGATCCGGTCCAGCGTCGCGACCTCCTTGGCGGTGTGCAGCACATCGCGCTGGATCAGCAGCGTGACCCCGGTGCCGAGCACCAGCCGCTCGGTGACCGCCGCGATGGCGGCGAAGGCCACGAACGGGTCGAGCGTGCGGTAGTACACCCGGGGCAGCTCACCCCCGGCCGGGTACGCCGTCTCCCGACTCAGCGGGATGTGCGAATGCTCCGCGAGGAACAGCGATTCGAAGCCGCGCTCCTCGAGCGCCCGCCCCAGTTCGAGCGGGCCGATCCCCTCGTCGGTCAGGAAGGTGTTGATTCCGATCTGCATACCGATGCGGAACGGCCGTCCGCGCGGGGAAATTCCGTTTCGCGCGCGCTGCGCGCGACCCTTGCGCCCGCTACCGGGAGCGACCGTCCTCGCGGGCGACGGAGCGCTCGCCGCTGCTGAACACCGGCAGCGGAACAGCGGTCTCGGGGGCCGTGCCGGTGGCGACTGCGGCCTCGGCGTGGCTGAAGAGCGGGGCCTGATCGATATTGCTCACGACGGACTCCTTCGGGCGGAACGTGGCGATCGGGCACAGCATTACCCAACCCGCCGACATTATTCTCCCCGAAAAGCCGACTTCGTGGTGATGTATTCGCCTGGCGCGGATGAACATCTCGCCCGCGCCCGATGCCGGTCAGTAGTGCGAGGCGCCGCCGTCGATGGAGAGCGGGATCGAGGTGATGTACTTCGATTCGTCGCTGACCAGGAAGAGCACCGCGTCGGCGATCTCCTCGGCGGTGGCCGCCCAGCGCGGCAGGAACGGGGTTCCCATGCCGTTGAGCTGCGGATTGGTCTCGCCCGCCGCGGCGATGGCGGCCTGCATGTTGCCCGAGCCCATGGGCGTGTTCACCCCGCCGGGGTGCACCGAGTTCACCCGGATGTCGTGCGGGCCGAGCTCGGCGGCGAAGGCCCGCGCCATGCCGGTGACGGCGTGCTTGCTCGCCGTGTAGTGCACCATGAACGGCTGCATCTTGACCCCGGCGTAGGAGCTGATGAGCGCGATCGAGCCGCCGCGGCCGCCCGCGATGAGGTGCGGGGCGGTGACGGTGACGGTGTTCCAGACACCGATGACGTTGGTGTCGATGACGTCGCGGAACTCCTGCGGGCTGATCGCGTTCCAGGCGTTCGGGATGCAGATGCCCGCGTTGGCGATCACGATGTCGAGCCTGCCGAGCTCGGCGACGGCGGCGTCAGTGGCGGCGCGCATGGCGTCGATGTCGCGGACGTCGGCGATGCTCGCGACGATCCGGCCGCCCGCCTTCTCCACCAGCCGCACGGTCTCGTCGAGGTCGTCGGGGGTGGGCGAGTCGTAGGGCACGCCGGGCAGCGGGCCCGCGAGGTCGACGGCGACGATGTCGGCGCCCTCCTCGGCGAGCCGCACCGCGTGCGCGCGGCCCTGGCCGCGGGCGGCGCCGGTGATCAGCGCGACCTTGCCTGCAACACGTCCGGTCATGGGGTCCTCCTAGATGCGGATGAGCGTGGGGTCCGGGGCGAAGCCGCCGGGGGCGGTGACGGGGGCGGCGAGCATGCCCGCCGCCGCGTCGGTGAGGAAGCAGGCGAGCGCGGCGGGCTCCGGCTCGCGCTGCCCGGCGGCGAGCTCGGCCTCGTAGGCGGCGCAGACCTCGAAGACCATCCGGGTGAGCACCCAGCCGCGGCCGTCGAGCACCGCCGGGTCGACGTGGCACAGGCGGTCGCGGACCGCGGCCATGATCGCGGCGCTGGCGGCGCCCGCGACCGGCCGCTCCAGCAGCGGCGCGGTGGAGGGCGCGGCGCGCACCTGGTTCACGAACCGGGCCCGCCAGCTCGGCGCGGGGAGGTCGACCAGGCCGCGGACGGCGGGCAGCACCAGGCAGTGCAGCAGCGCCGGGAGCGCGGGGTCCGGGTCGAGCGCGGCCAGCAGGCGGGCGCGCAGCGGCTCGGCGCGCGCGGTGTAGCGGTCCAGCATGGCGGTGATCAGCCCGTCCCGGTCGCCGAAGTGGTAGGCGACCGCGGAGTGGTTGGCATTGCCCGCGCGCTCGGCGATCCGCCGGTTGGAGACCTGGTCGATGCCGTCCCGGCCGTACAGCTCCTCGGCGGCGTCCATCAGCGCGCCGCGTGCCGCCTCGCCGTGCCCTGCCATCGCGCTCCCATCGTCGACCGCGAGATTAAGTCACCTGACGTAATCTGTCGAGCGGCGACCGGGCGCAACCCCACACGGCGGGCCGAACGGGGATAGCCTGATCGCGAGTGATTGCCATGGTGACCAGCGACGGAGGACCGACATGTACGGCACACGCGACGCAGCGCACTTCCTGGCGCGGCTGATCCTCGGCTTCATCTTCATCATGCACGGCTGGCAGAAGCTGCACACCAACGGAATCAGCAACGTGGAGAAGGGCTTCGACGCGATGGGCATCCCCGCGCCCGCGCTCGCCGCCCAGTACGCCACCTGGGTCGAGTTCATCGGCGGCATCCTGCTGATCCTCGGCCTGCTGCTCCCCCTGGTCTCGCTGCTGCTCATCCTGAACATGCTCGGCGCCATCTGGTACGCGCACCGGGACGCGGGCTTCTGGAACGCCGACGGCGGCTGGGAACTCCCGCTCGCCCTGATCGCCGGGTTGCTGGCGGTCGGGCTGGCGGAGTCGGGGCGGTCCGCGGCCGACCACTACATCCGGCGCAGGCGCGGGGCGCGGGTGAACTGAGCCGGGGCGGCCGTTCGACGGGCGGCCGCCGCGGGATGCCCCACCCAGGGTGGGGTTTTCCTCCCCCTCGGAGGCGAGCACACCCTCGCTGGGGTCATATCGGGACGGGGTGCGCGCGAGGAGTATCGGAGACACCCCCTCGTCGTCTCCCGAAGGACCCCTCATGCCTTCCACCACACCACGGCCGCACGTCGACCCCGCGCTCGACCTGACCGCCGAAGAACTGCACCGCTGGTCCAACCGCATCGCCAGGATGCTGCTCGGCATGGGCGCCGAGGCCGGTGCGCCGATCGCCGTCGCCATCGACCTGCCGGTGGAGGCGGCGGTGGCGGAGCGCGCGATCGCCAAGGTGCGCGGGATCGCGCTGCCGGTGGCGGCGGGCGCCGCTGCCGCGCGCACCGCGCTGGGGATCACGCACCGGGCGCG
This sequence comes from Nocardia sp. NPDC057353, assembly GCF_042667085.1. NCBI lineage: Bacteria > Bacillati > Actinomycetota > Actinomycetes > Mycobacteriales > Nocardiaceae > Nocardia > Nocardia sp. NPDC057353. The sequence goes on along the minus strand of NZ_JBHVAK010000004.1, from coordinate 161,528 downwards.
CAGGCCGGAGCTGAGCGACGACGTGCGCTGGCTGATCCTGGACGAGCCCGCCACGCTGCGCCGCTACCTCGTCGGGTCGGACTCCACGATCACCGTGGCCGACCGCTCGGCGTCCCGCCGTTCCGCCTGATCCCGACCGCGCGCCCGCGGTAGCGGGCAGAAGGAACGTTCCCATGCAGCAGCTCACTCCCCCGGCCACCCGGATCCCGGAGGGCGCCTTCGAGCTCTCCGCGGCGCAGCTCGGTATCTGGTTCGCGCAGCACATCGCGGGCTCGGTGCCGATCTCGATCGCCCAGTACGTCGAGCTGAGCGGTGCCGTCGACGCCACCCTGCTGGAGCGGGTGGCGCGGCAGGCCGGCCGCGAGTTCGGTACCGGGTACCTGCGGATCGGCGAGGCCGACGGGCGGCCGTACCAGCTGGTCGACACCGCGCTCGACGACAGCCTCGACCTGGTCGACCTGCGCGCCGAGCCGGACCCGGCGGCGGCCGCACAGGCCTGGATGCAGGCCGAGTACCGGGCCCCGCTGGACCCGGCCGCGGACCGGCTGGTGCGGGTGGCGATGCTGCGGGTCGGGGACGACCGCTGGTTCTGGTACTCCCGGATCCACCACCTGGTGCTGGACGGGATGGGCGCGCTGGCCATGGTGCAGCGCACCGGCGAGCTGTACAACGCGGCGGTGGACGGCGTCGAGCCGCCCGCCGCCAAGGCCGACGACCTGCGCGCCATCGTGGCCGCCGACCGCGCCTACCGGGAGTCCGGCCGGTTCGCGGCCGACCGCGAGTACTGGCTGGAGCACCTGGCCGGGATGGCCGACCCGGTGAACCTGGCGGGCCGGGTGGCGGCGGTGGACGGGCACCCGAACCGGGTCTCCGGCGCGCTGCCCGCCGCGACCGCGGAGCTGCTGGAGTCGGTGGCCGCCGCGGTGAACTCCGGGGTGGCGCCGACCGTGGTGGCCGCCTTCGGCGCCTACCTCGCGGCCATGACCGGCGCGCCCGAGGTGGTGCTGTCGCTCCCGGTCTCGGCGCGGACCACCGCCGCGCTGCGGCGCTCGGGCGGGATGATCGCCAATGTGGTGCCGCTGCGGTTGGCGGTGCGGCCGGGGACAACGGTCGGCGACGTCATCCGTGCCGCGCAGGGCGAGCTGACCGGCGCGCTGCGCCGCCAGCGCTACCGCCAGGAGGACATTTTCCGCGACCAGGGCCGCGCCATGGACGAGACCGCCTCCTTCGGGCCGTCGGTCAACCTGATGATGGTCGACACCAGGATCCGGCTCGGCGCCGTCACCGGGCGGCTGCACGTGCTGACCTCAGGGCTGATCGACGACCTGTTCGTCAACCTGTACCCGGGGGTCGGCGGCGAGAGCACGCACATCGACTTCCAGGGCAATGCCCGGCTCTACAGCGAGGCCGAGCTGGCCGCGCAGCACCGTCGCTTCCTGCACTTTCTGCACCGCTTCCTGGCCGCGGGGCCGGACGCCCCGCTGGCCGCGCTGACCGTGCTCACCGATGCCGAGCGCGCGGCGCTGGCCCCGGTGCGCGGCGCGCGGGGGCCCGCCGTCCGCACGCTGCCCGAGATCATCGACGCCGGGTTCGGCATCGACCGCGGCGCGGTGGCGCTCGTCGGGGGCGACACCGCGCTCACCCACGCCGAGCTGGACGCCGCCACCGCGCGGCTGGCACGCGAGCTGATCGCCCGCGGCGCCGGACCGGAAACCGCGGTGGCCGTGTCGATCCCGCGCTCCCCGGAGTCGGTGCTGGCGACGCTGGCGGTGGCGCGCACCGGCGCGGCCTTCGTCCCGGTCGACCCCACCTACCCGGCCGACCGGATCGAGCACATGCTCGCCGACAGCGCCGTGGTCGCGGGTGTGACCGCCGGCGCGGTGCGCGCGGCGCTGCCGGACCGGATCGACTGGCTGGTGCCGGACGACCCGGCCACCGCGGCGCGAATCGCCGCGCACGACGCGGGCCCGATCGCGGTCGCCGCGCACCCGGACCAGGCAGCGTACGTCATCTACACGTCGGGCTCGACCGGGCTGCCCAAGGGCGTGGTGGTGACGCACCGCGGCCTGGCCGGGCTGGTCGCGGGCTCCGGCGACGGCTTCGGGGTCGGCGCCGGTTCCGTGGTGGCGCACGCGGTCTCGCCGAGCTTCGACATCTCGGTGGAGGAGATCCTGGTGGCGCTGGCCCGCGGCGCGACGCTGGCCGTCGTTCCGCCCTCGGCCTACGCGGGCGAGGAGCTGGCCGCGGTGCTGCGCGCGCACCGGGTGACGCACCTGAACGTCACCCCGACCGTGGTCGGCTCGCTGGACCCGGAGACCCTGCCCGCGCTGCGCACCGTGGTGGTCGGCGGCGACGCCTGCCCGCCGGAGCTGGTCGCGCGCTGGGCGGGCCGGACCCTGCTGAACGGCTACGGCCCCACCGAGACCACGGTCACCGCGACGCTCAGCGCCCCGCTCGACCCGGACGCGCCGGTCACCATCGGCGCCCCGCAGCCGGGCGTGGCGGCGCTGGTGCTCGACCCGTGGCTGCGCCCGGTGCCGGTCGGCACCACCGGCGAGCTGTACCTGGCCGGGCCCGGCGTGGCCCGCGGCTACCACCGGCGCACCGGGCTCACCGCGGCCAGGTTCGTCGCCGACCCGCACACGCCCGGCGGGCGCATGTACCGCACCGGCGACCTGGTGCGCTGGACCGGCGGCGGCGAGCTGGAGTACCTGGGCCGCGGCGACTTCCAGGTGAAGGTGCGCGGCTTCCGGATCGAGCTGGGCGAGATCGACGCCGCGCTGCACCGCCACCCCGACGTCGAGTGGGCGCTCACCGTCGGCGCCGCGACCCCGTCCGGCGCCACCGCGCTGGTCTCCTACGTGCTGCCCCGCCCCGGCGCCGCCCCGCACCCGGAGGCGCTGAAGGCCGCCGCGGGCGAGACGCTGCCCGCCTACATGGTGCCGTCGGCGGTGCTGCTGCTGGACAGCGTCCCGCTGACCCCGCTCGGCAAGGTGGACCGGAGGGCGCTGCCCGCCCCCGATTTCGGGGCCCGCACCGGCACCGGCCGGGCGCCCGCCACCCCGCGCGAGGAGACCATCGCCGCGCTCTTCGCCGAGGTACTCGGGCTGGACGCGGTCGGGGTGGACGAGAGCTTCTTCGCGCTCGGCGGCGACAGCATCGTCTCCATCCAGCTGGTCTCCCGGGCCAAGGCGGCCGGGCTCGGCATCACCGCGCGCGACGTCTTCGAGCGCAAGACCGTCGCGGCGCTGGCCGCGGTCGCCACCGAGGTCGCCGCGGTGGCGGTGCGCGAACTGCCCGGCGGCGGGGTCGGCGCGGTCGAGCTCACCCCGATCGTGCGCGCCATGCTGGAGCAGGGTGAGAACTGGCGGCGCTTCGGGCAGGCGGTGCTCGTCGGGCTGCCCGCCGGGCTCGACCTCGCGCCCGCGCTGCAGCGGCTGCTCGACCACCACGACCTGCTGCGCTCGAGCCTGCGCCGCATCGGAGACGACGGCGTCGAGCACGGCGCCCGGAACGACGCCGACGGCTGGACTTGGCAGGTCGCCGCCCCCGGCACCGTCGACGCCGCCGCGCTGATCGACACCGTCCCCGGCGACGCCGACCTCGACGCCGCGCTGGACGCCGCCGCGGACCGGCTCGACCCCGCGGCCGGGGTCATGCTGCGCGTGGTGGTGCTCGACCGCGCCGAGCCGCTGGCCTGGCTGGTGCTGCACCACCTGGTCACCGACGGCGTCTCCTGGCGCATCCTGCTCCCCGACCTGGCCACCGCCGCCATGGGCGGCCCGCTCGCCCCGACCGGAACCTCCTTCCGGCGCTGGGCGCACGGCGAGCGCGAACACGCCGCGGGCCGCGCCGCCGAGCTGCCGCTCTGGCAGCGCATCGCCGCCACCGACGACCCGCCGCTCGGCACCGCCGCGCTCGACCCGGCCCGCGACGTCGTCGCCACCATGGCGCAGACCGGCACCGTGATCGCGCCGGAGATCGCCGACGCCGTGCTCGGCCCGGCCGCCGACCGCTTCCACTGCGGCGCCGACGACGTGCTGCTCGCCGCGCTGGCGCTGGCGGTCGCGCGCTGGCGCGACCGCCGGTCCACGCTGGTCACCCTGGAGGGCCACGGCCGCGCCGAGACCGTCCTGCCCGGCGCCGACCTGGCCCGCACCGTCGGCTGGTTCACCACCGTGCACCCGGTGGCGCTGGACCTGACCGGCATCGACCTCGCGGACGCCTTCGCGGGCGGCCCGGCCGCTGGCGCGGCGATCAAGGCCGTCAAGGAGCAGCTGCGCGCGGTGCCGGACAAGGGCATCGGCTACGGCATGCTGCGCTACCTGAACCCCGAGACCGCGGCCGCGCTCGCCGGGGCGCCGACCCCGCAGCTGAGCTTCAACTACCTGGGCCGGGCCGAGACCGACGAGAGCGGCCCCTGGCTGCCCCGCCGGTTCGCCGCCACCCAGGACGACCGGGCCCCGCTGGCCGCCGCGATCGACATCAACGCGGTGCGCACCGCGGCCGGGCTGGAGGTCACCTGGGCGTACGCCGCCCGGCTGCTGACCGCCGCCGAGATCGCCGAGCTGGCCGAGCTCTGGGACGCCGCGCTGCGCGCCATCGCCGCGCACGCCGGCGACCCGGCGGCGGGCGGCCGGACCCCGTCCGACTTCCCGCTGGTCACCACCGCCCAGCCGCAGATCGAGGAGTGGGAGCGCGGGTACCGGGGGCTCACCGACGTCTGGCCGCTCTCGCCGCTGCAGTACGGGCTGCTCTTCCACGCCGTCTACGACACCGACACCGCCGACGGCTACACCGTGCAGTCGCTGCTCACCCTGGCGGGCACGGTGGACGCGGCCCGGCTGCGCACCGCCGCGCAGGCGGTGATCGACCGGCACGAGAACCTGCGGGTGGCCTTCGTGGAGACCGCGGACGGGCCGCGGCAGCTGGTGCTCGGCCGCGCCGAGGTGGGCTGGCACGAGCTCGACCTGCGCCGGGTCGCCGACGCCGAGGAGCGGCGGCGCGAGCTGGACCGGATCGTCGCGGTCGACGCCCGCACCCGGTTCGAGCTGGACCGGCCGCCGCTGGTCCGGTTCACCCTGGTCCGGCTGCCCGCCGACACCTACCGGCTGATCATGACCAACCACCACCTGGTGCTGGACGGCTGGTCGACGCCGCTGCTGGTGCGCGAGCTGCTCACCCTGTACGTCACCGCGGGCGACGCCGCCGCGCTGCCCGCCCCGCACTCCTACCGCGAGTTCCTGGCCTGGCTGGCCGAGCGCGACGACGCCGCCTCGCTGGCCGCCTGGACCGCGTCGCTGGCCGGGATCGACACCCCGACCCGCGCGCTGCCCAGCCTGGCGGGGATCGACACCGCCGAGACCGGCGCGGTGACCGTCGAGCTGCCGCGCGCCACCGTCGCGCGCTGGGAGGCCGCGGCCCGCGGGGCGGGCGCCACGGTGAACACCCTGGTGCAGGCGGGGTGGGCGCTGCTGCTGGCGATGCTCACCGGCCGCACCGACGTGGTGTTCGGCGGCACCGTCTCCGGGCGGCCGCCGGAGCTGCCCGGCGTCGAGGAGCTGATCGGGCTCTTCATCAACACGCTGCCGGTGCGGGTGCGGCTGGACCCGGCCGAGACCGCGGCCGGGCTGCTGGCACGGGTGCAGGCCGAGCAGGCCGCGCTGCTCGACCACCAGCACGTCGGGCTGGCCGCCATCCACGAAGCGGTCGGGCTGGCCGAGCTCTTCGACACCCTCACCGTCTTCGAGTCCTACCCGATCGACCGCGCCGCGCTCTCCCAGGCGCTGGACGTGGCCGGGATGCGGGTGCTGGACGTGGAGGGCACCGACGCCACCCCGTACCCGCTGAACCTCATGATCGTTCCGCAGCGCGGCGACGACGGCGACACCTGGCAGGTGACGCTGAAGTACCTGACCGGGCACCTCGCCCCGGACGCCGCGCGGCCGCTGCTCGACCGGTTCGTCCGGCTCACCGACCAGCTCGCCACCCACCCGGACACCCCGGTCGCGCACATCCGCACCTGCGACGACGCCGAACTCGGCGCGCTCACCCCGGTGCGCGGGCTGCCGCCGGTGCCGCCGCGCACGCTGCCCGAGCTGCTCACCGCCGGCGCGGCCGTCGACCCCGCCGCGGTCGCGGTGCGCTCCGGCGACCTCGCCATGACCTACGCCGAGCTGGACGCCTGGTCCAACCGGTTCGCCCGGATGCTGCTGCGCCGCGGGATCGGCCGCGAGGTCTTCGTGATCCTGGCGCTGACCCGCTCGCTGGAGTCGGTGGTGGCGGTCTGGGCGCTGGCCAAGACCGGCGCCGCCTTCGCGCCGCTGGACCCGAACCACCCGGTGGAGCGGATCGAGCACATGCTCGCCGACTCCCGCGCGCCGATCGGGGTCACCGTGACCGCGACCGGCGAGACGCTGCCGAGCAGCATCGACTGGCTGCTGCTCGACGACCTGAACACCATCCGCCGGGTGCTGACCGTCTCCGACGCGCCGATCACCGACGCCGAGCGCGGCGGCCCGATCGACCTGGAGCAGACGGCGTACCTGATCTACACCTCCGGCTCCACCGGCAAGCCGAAGGCGGTGCTGCTCAGCCACCGCGGCATCGCGAATCTGGTGACCGCGCAGCAGGAGACGCTCGGCGTCGACCCCACCGCGAGCATGCTGCAGGTCGCCTCGCCCAGCTTCGACGCCTCGGTCGCCGAGCTGCTCACCGCGCACACCGCGGGCGGCCGGCTCGTGGTCGCCCCGCCGGAGGTGTACGGCGGCGACGCCCTGGTCGAGCTGCTGCGCACCGAGTCGGTGACGCACGCCGTGATCACCCCCTCCGCGCTGGCCACCATGGAACCGGCCGGGCTGACCGAGCTGCGGCTGCTCGGCGTCGCAGGCGAGGCCGCGACCCCCGAGCTGGTCGAGCGCTGGTCGCCGGGGCGGCGCATGGTGAACCTGTACGGCCCCACTGAGTTCAGCATCTGGGCCACCGGTCCGGCGGAGCTGACCCCGGGCACGGGCATCACCATCGGCGGGCCGATTCGCGGCGCCGCCACCGTGGTCCTGGACGGCTGGCTGCGCCCAGTGCCGGTCGGCGTCCCCGGCGAGCTGTACCTGTCCGGGCCCGCGCTGGCCCGCGGCTACTTCAACCGGTTCGCCATGACGGCGGGGCGCTTCGTCGCCGACCCGTACGGGGCGCCGGGCAGCCGCATGTACCGCACCGGCGACCTGGTGCGCTGGGTGCCGGAGGGGAGCGGTCTGGCCCTGGAGTACCTGGGCCGCAGCGATTTCCAGGTGAAGATCCGCGGGCTGCGGATCGAGCTGGGCGAGATCGACGCCGTGCTGTCGAAGGACGAGCAGGTGGAGTACGCCGTCACCATCGGAAGGGCGGGCCCGGCCGGGGCGCCCGTGCTGGTCTCCTACGTGCTGCCCGCCGCCGATACCGCGCTCGACGTCGAGCTGCTGCGCGAGCGGGTGGCGGCGGTGCTGCCCGGGTACATGGTGCCCTCGCACGTGGTGGTGCTCGACACCATCCCGCTCACCCCCGTCGGCAAGCTGGACCGGGCGGCGCTGCCGACCCCGGACTTCGCGGGCGCCGCCCGCCCGTACCTGGCGCCGCGCACCCCGGTCGAGGAGGCGGTGGCCGCGGTCTTCGCCGAGGTGCTCGGCGCCGAGCGGGTCAGCGCGGACCAGTCCTTCTTCGAGCTCGGCGGGAACTCGCTGAGCGCCACCAAGGTGGTGGCGCGGGTGAACGCCGCGCTGGGGTCGCGGATCGCGCTGCGCGACCTCTTCGACGCGCCCACCGTCGCGCAGCTGGCGGCGCGGGTGGTGCCCGCGGGGGCGGGCGGGACCGCGCTCGCGGCCGGGGTGCGGCCGGACCGGATCCCGCTCTCCCCCGCGCAGCAGCGCATGTGGGTGCTGAACCGGATGGACCCGGACTCGCCCGGCTACAACATCGCGGTGGCGCTGCGGCTCACCGGCGCGCTGGACACCGCCGCGCTGCGCGCCGCCTTCGGCGACCTGGTGGCCAGGCACGAGAGCCTGCGCACCGTCTACCCGGCCGACTCCGAGGGGGCGCGCCAGGTGGTGCTGCCCGCCGCCGACGCCGTGCCGGAGGTCCCGGTGCTGGCGGTGGCGCCCGCCGCGCTGCGCGCCGCCGTCACCGCCGCGGCGGGCACCGGCTTCGACCTGACCGAGCAGACCCCGCTGCGCGCCACCGTCTTCCGGCTCGGCCGGGAGACGCACGTGGTGCTCCTGGTGGTGCACCACATCAGCGCCGACGGCGCCTCGATGGCGCCGCTCGCCACCGACCTGGTGACCGCCTACGCCCGGCGGACCGCCGGGCTCGCCACCGAGCCGGAGCCGCTGCCGGTGCAGTACGCGGACTTCGCGCTCTGGCACCGCGAGCTGCTCGGCGCCGAAGCCGACCCGGACTCGCTCGCCGCGCGGCAGCTCCGCTTCTGGACCGAGGCGCTGGCGGGCGCGCCGGACGTGCTCGAGCTGCCCACCGACCGCCCCCGCCCCGCGGTGCAGTCGCTGCACAGCGCCGACCTGGACTTCACCGTCGACCCGGTGCTGCACCGCGCGCTGCGCGAGCTGGCGGGGGCGAACGGGGCGAGCCTGTTCATGGTGGCGCACGCCGCGCTCGCGGTGCTCGCCGCGCGGCTGAGCGGCACCGGCGACGTGGTCGTCGGCACCCCGGTGGCCGGGCGCGGCGACCGGGCGCTGGACGACCTGGTCGGCATGTTCGTGAACACCCTCGCCCTGCGCACCCCGGTCGACCCGACCGCGACCTTCGCCGAGTTGCTGGCGACGGTGCGCGCGATCGACCTGGAGTCCTTCGCGCACACCGACGTGCCGTTCGAGCGGCTGGTGCAGGTGCTCGACCCGGCCCGCTCGACCGCGCACCACCCGCTCTTCCAGGTCTCGCTGAGCCTGCAGAACTACGCCGAGCCGGTGCTGGAGCTGCCCGGGCTGCGGGTCGAGGTGCAGGACTTCGACCGTAGCGCCTCGCAGTTCGACCTGACCTTCGATCTGCGCGAGCACGCGGACGGGCTGAGCGGGGTGCTCACCTACGCCACCGACCTCTTCGACGCCGCCACCGCGCGCGGCATCGCGGAGCGCTGGCAGCGCGTCCTCGCCGCGGTGGCCGCCGCGCCGGAGACCCGGCTGAGCGACATCGACCTGCTGACCGAGGCCGAGCGCGCCGCGCTGGTGCCGGTCACCGGCCCCGAAACCGTCGGCACCGCAACGCTGCCGGAGATCCTGACGAGCACCGCAGCGCGCGTCCCCGACCGCCCGGCGGTGGTCGCCGACGGCACCACCCTGACCTACCGTGAGCTGGCCGAGCGCGGCACCCGGCTGGCCCGGCTGCTGCGCGGCGCCGACACCGGCGCGGTGGTCGCGCTCGGGCTGCCGCGCGGCGCCGACCTCCTCACCGGCGTCTGGGCGGCGGCGCTGGCGGGCGCCGCCTTCCTCCCGGTGGACCCGAAGCACCCGGCCGAGCGGATCGCGCACATGCTCACCGACTCCGGCGCCCGCACCGGCATCACCACCGCCGAGTACCGGGACCTGCTGCCGGACACCGTCGACTGGCTGGTGCTGGACGACCCGGCCACGCTCGACCGCGTGGCGGCGGCGCTGCCCGCCGTGCACCCGGACGTCACCGCCTGGCTGATCTACACCTCCGGCTCCACCGGCACCCCGAAGGGCGTCGCGGTCGCGCACCGCGGCATCGCCGACCTGGTCGCCGCGCAGCGGGAGCTGCTGGCGCTGGACGAGACCGCGCGGGTGCTGCAGGTGGCCTCGCCGAGCTTCGACGCCTCGATCTTCGAGGCGCTCATGGCCTTCGGGCACGGCGGCGCCGCGATCGTCGCGCCGCCCGCGGTCTTCGGCGGCGAGCCGCTGGCCGCGCTGATCGCCGCCGAGGCCGTGAGCCACCTGGTGATCACGCCGTCCGCGCTGGCCACCATCGACCCGGCGGCCGTGCCCGGCGTGCGGCTGCTCGCGGTGGCGGGCGAGGCGGTCGGCCCGGAGCTGGTGGCCCGCTGGGCGACCGGGCGATCCCTGGTGAACCTGTACGGCCCGACCGAGAGCACCATCTGGGCCACCGCCTCCGAGCCGCTGGCGGCGGGCGCGCCGGTCACCATCGGCGCCCCGATCCGCGGCGCGGCGGTGCTGGTGCTGGACGACCGGCTGCGGCCGGTGCCGGTCGGCGTCGCCGGGGAGCTGTACCTGGCCGGGGCCGGGTTGGCCCGCGGTTACCACGGCCGTCCCGAGCTGACCGCGGCGCGGTTCGTGGCGAACCCGGTCGGCGGCGGCAGGCTGTACCGCACCGGGGACCTGGTGCGCTGGGTGCGCTCCGGCGGCGCGCTGCGGCTGGAGTATCTCGGCCGCACCGACTTCCAGGTGAAGGTGCGCGGCCAGCGCATCGAGCTCGGCGAGATCGACGCGGTGCTGAGCCGGGCCGACGGGGTCGGGCAGGCGGTCACGCTCGGCGTCGCCGGGCCGGGCGGCGGCACCGCGCTCGCCGCCTACCTGGTGCGCGCGCCCGGCGCCGCGGTCGACGTGGACCGGGTGCGCGCGGCGGCGGCCGCGGTGCTGCCCGGCTACATGGTCCCCGCCGCCTTCGTGGTGCTGGACGCGCTGCCGCTGACCCCGGTCGGCAAGCTGGACCGGGCCGCGCTGCCCGCCCCGGAGTTCGCCGCCGAGCGGGCGGGCTACCGGGCCCCGGAGACGCCGACCGAGCGGGTCCTGGCCGCGGTCTGCGCCGAGCTGCTCGGCGTGGACCGGGTCGGCGCCGACGATTCCTTCTTCGCGCTGGGCGGCGACAGCATCCTCGCCATCCAGCTGGTCTCCCGGGCCAAGCAGCACGGCGTGCTCTGCACCCCGCTGCAGGTCTTCGAGCACCGGACGGTGGCGGCGCTGGCCGCGGCCGCCGACGCGAGCGGCCCCGCGGTGACGCTGGACGAGCTGCCCGGCGGCGGGGTCGGCGAGTTCCCGCTGCCGCCGATCGGGCACTACATGCTGGAGCGCGGCGGCGATCACCGCCGCTTCGCGCAGACCGCGGTGCTGGAGCTGCCGCCGGGCATCGACGAGCCGGGCATCGTCGCCACCCTGACCGCGGTGCTGGACCGGCACGACATGCTGCGTGCCCGGCTGGTCACGCACGGCGAGCCGCGGGTGCTGGTCGCCGAGCCGGGTTCGGTGGACGCGGCCGCGCTGCTGCACCGGGTGCGGCACACCGCCACCGACCCGGTGGAGCTGCGCGAGCACGCGGCGAGCGAGCTGGACGCGGCGCTGGACCGCCTCGACCCGGCGACCGGCACCGTGCTGCAGTTCGTCTGGCTCGACCCGGCGGAGGGCGCGGGCAGGCTCATCGTCGTCGCGCACCACCTGGTGATCGACGGCGTCTCCTGGCGCATCCTGATCCCGGACCTGATCGCGGCGTGGGCGCAGGTCTCGGCGGGCGCCACCCCGGTGCTCGCCGAGACCGGGACCTCCATGCGCCGCTGGGCCACCGCGCTCGCCGAGGCCGCGCACAGCGACGCCCGCGTGGCCGAGCTCGAGCACTGGCGCGCGGTCGCCGCCACCCCGGACCCGCTGCTCGGCGACCGGGCGCTCGACCCCGCCGTCGACACCACCGGCACGCTCCGGCTGCTCGACCGCGAGGCCGCCCCCGAGGTCACCGCGGCGCTGCTCACCGCGCTGCCCGGCATCTTCGGCGGCGGCGTCGAGGACGCGCTGCTCGCCACCCTGGCGCTGGCCCTGCTGCGGCTGCGCGGCGACGGCGACCCGGTGCTGCTCCGGCTGGAGGGGCACGGCAGGCAGGAGGAGATCGTGCCCGGCGCCGACCTCTCCCGCACGCTCGGCTGGTTCACCAGCGTCTACCCGGCCCGGCTCGACCTCACCGGCATCGACCCGGCCGAGGCGCTGACCGGCGGGTACGCCATGGGCGCCGCCATCAGGGCCGCGCACCGGCAACTACGCGCCATCCCCGACAAGGGGATCGGCTTCGGGCTGCTGCGCTACCTGAACCAGGAGACGGCGGCGCGGCTACCCGATCGGCTGCCCGGCCAGGTCAGCGTGAACTATCTGGGCCGCTACGCCACCGGTGACATCCCGGCCGGGCTGGACGGCCTCGGCTGGCTGCCCACCGACGACCTCGGCGAGCTGCACCCGACCGAGCACGCGGACGTGCCGCTGCAGTCGGTGCTCGACATCAACGCCCTCGTGGTCAGGGACCGGCTGCAGATCACCGTCGGCTACCCGGGCGAGCTGCTGGACGAGGCGTTCGCGGGCAGGCTCGCCGACGAGTGGCTGGCCATGCTCGCCGCGGCCGCCGCCTTCGCCGGATCGGAGGCGGCGCTGGAGTTCGCCGAGACCCCCGTTCCCGACGCCGGATCCGGGCTCGGCCTGGACGTGGTGCTGCCGATCCGGGCCGAGGGCACCGCGCCCGCGCTGTTCTGCGTGCACCCCTCCTCCGGCATGGCCTGGACCTACCTGGGCCTGGCCGAGCTGCTCGAGCCGGGCCGCCCGATCTACGGGCTGCAGGCGCCGGACCTGAGCGGGCGGGAGCCGTCGGTGCGCAGCATCGACGAGTTCGCCGAGCGCTACATCCGGGAGATCAGGGCGCTGCAGCCGGAGGGGCCGTACCACCTGCTCGGCTGGTCCTACGGCGGGTTGATCGCGCACGCCATCGCCGCTCGCCTGGAGCGGGCGGGCGTCGAGGTCGGGGTGGTCGCGCTGCTCGATGCCGACACCGCCGATCTGGACGGCGACAGCTTCGAGCCGCTCACCCCCGGCGCCTTCGTGAACGCCTTCGGCTCGGTCTTCGGCATCGAGGACGTCCCCGCCGACGCCACCGCGGCGCAGGCGGCGGCGCTCATCGAGGAGCGACTCGGGGCCGCGCTGATCGACGCCGCGACCCTGGAGCGGATGGCGGCCTCGCACAACGCCACCGCGCACACCAGGACCGGCTACCGGCGCCCGGTCTTCCACGGCGACCTGGTCTACGTCTCGGCCACCGTGGACAGCTCGGAGATCTTCGGCGCGGAGAACTGGCGGCCCTACGTCACCGGCGCCATCACCAACCACGACGTGGCCGTCAGCCACGACGAACTCACCGCACCGCACGCGCTCCCGATCGTCGCGCGCGTGCTCGACCAGCACCTGGGAGGCCAGCGATGACCCACGGCGTCGTCGTCACCGGAATCGAGAAGTCCTTCGGTTCCGTGCAAGCACTGCGCGGCATCGACTTCCGCGCCGACCCCGGCGAGGTGCTCGGCATCCTCGGGCCGAACGGCGCGGGCAAGACCACCACCGTCAACATCCTCTCCACGCTGATCGAGCCGGACCGCGGCCGCGCGCTGGTGGCCGGGCACGACGTGGTCGCCGACCCGGCCTCGGTGCGCCGCTCGATCATGCTCACCGGCCAGTACGCCGCGCTCGACGACATGCTCAGCGGGCACCAGAACCTGGTGATGTTCGGCAGGCTGATGGGGCTGCGCAAGCGCGAGGCGCGGCTGCGCGCGGACGAGCTGATCGGCGAGTTCGACCTGGAGCGCGCCGCGGGACGCCCGGTCGGCACCTACTCCGGCGGCATGCGCAGGCGCATCGACATCGCCTGCGGGCTGGTGGTGCGCCCGGAGGTGGTCTTCCTCGACGAGCCGACCACCGGGCTGGACCCGCGCAGCAGGCAGGGGGTGTGGGACCTGGTCGCGGGCTTCAAGAAGGCCGGGATCACCACGCTGCTCACCACCCAGTACCTGGAGGAGGCGGACGCGCTCAGCGACCGCATCATCGTGATCGACCAGGGCCGGGTGATCGCCGAGGGCACCGCCGACCAGCTCAAGTCGCGCACCGGCGGCAGCTACTGCGAGATCGTCCCGCTCAGCACCGCCGACCTGCCCGCGGTCGCCCGCGCGCTCGGCTCGCTGCTGCCCGACGACCGGTACCCGGCCCCGGACGCCGACCGGATCGCCATCCCGGCCCCGGACGGCGCCAAGACGCTCGCCGAGGCGCTGCGCAGGCTGGATGGCGCCGGGGTCGAGCTGGTCGACATCGCGCTCCGCCGCCCCTCGCTCGACGACGTCTTCCTACAGCTCACCGGCCACCTCGCCACCTCCATCGAGGTGACGCCATGACCGCGTGGCTGGCCGACGGCACCGCCGTGCCGCGGGTGGCGCAGCAGTGGTGGGTGCTCACCACCCGGCTGGTGGCCCCGGCGCTGCGCTCCGGCGAGGTGGTCAACTCGGTGCTGGCGCCGGTGACCTTCACCGCGAGCTTCTACATTCCGCTGAAGACCATCATGACCTTCGCGGGCACCGGTTTCAGCAGCTACGCGCAGTACCTGATGCCGCTGGTGATCCTGCAGGCGTCCGCCTTCACCGCGGTGTCGGCGGCTTTCCGGGCCGCCTCCGACGCCGTCTCCGGGCTGAACCGGCGCTGGGGCTCGATGCCGGTCGGCCCGCTGGTGCCCGCCGCGGCCCGGCTCGCGGGCAATGTCTTCCGGCTGGTGGTCGCGCTGCTCACCGCGATCGCCTGCGGGCACGTGATCGGCTTCCGCTTCTACGCTGGCCCGGCCCACACCGCGGGCTTCCTGCTCTTCTCGCTGCTCATCGGCGTCGCGCTCTGCCTGGGCGCGGATGTCATCGGCACCGCCTCGCGCAGCCCGGAGGCGACCGCGCAGGCGCTGGTGCTTCCGCCGCTCATCTTCGGCATGCTCTCCACCGGGCTGGCCCCCGCGGAGCAGTTCCCGGAGTGGGTGCAGCCCTTCGTGCGCAACCAGCCGGTCTCGCAGTGGGCGGCCGCGCTGCGCGCGCTGGCGGGCGACTCGCTGCCGAACGCGGGCACCGTCACCTGGTCGCTGCTGGCGCCGCCGCTGGCCTGGGCGCTCGGCATCGTCGCGCTCTGCATTCCGCTGTCCGTCCGGCTGAGCCGCAGGAGGGCCTGATGATTCCCACCGCAAGCCGTGCGACCGTCGCCGAGTCCTCGCTGCTCGCCTTCGGTTCGCACACCCTGATCCAGACCCGGCGGCTGCTGGTGCGCTGGGTCCGCAATCCGGTCACGCTGCTGGAGACGCTGATCGTCCCGTGCCTGCTGCTGGTCATGCTCGACACCGTGATCGGCGGGCAGATCCGGCGCTTCACCGGGAGCGAGGCGCTCTTCGGCTCGGTGCCGCTGGTCGCGGTGGTCGGCGCGCTCTCCGGCGCGGTGGCGGGCGGCATCCTGCTCGGCCGGGAGCGGGACGCCGGGCTGCTCGCCCGGTTCTGGGTGCTTCCGGTGCACCGCGGCTCCGGGCTCGCCTCCCGGATCCTGGCCGAGGGCTGCCGCATCCTGCTCGGCACCGTCGCCATCGTCGCGGTCGGGTACCTGCTCGGCTTCCGGTTCCAGCAGGGGGTGCTGCCGTCGCTGGCCTTCTTCGGCATTCCGGTGCTCTTCGGGCTGGCCTTCGCCACCCTGGTCACCGCGGTGGCGGTCTTCACCGCGAAATCCACGCTGGTGGAGGGGATCACCATCGTCACCTCGCTGATGATGTTCTTCAGCACCGGTTTCGTCCCGCTCGCCGCCTACCCGCAGTGGATCCAGCCGGTGGTGCAGAACCAGCCGCTCTCCGCCGCCGTCGACACCATGCGCGCGCTCGCCGCGGGCGGCGCGCTGGCCCGCCCGCTCACCCTGACCCTGGCCTGGTCGCTCGGCGCCATCGTGGTCTTCGCGGTGCCCGCGGCGATCGGGTACCGGCGGGCGAGCAGGCGGTGATCGGCCGCAGGCCGAGCCAGGGGCGGGGCAGCCGACGCGGAGCGCCGCTTCCCGGGCAGCCGGGCCGCGGCGGAACGGCTACGGCAGCCTGCACCCGGTGTGCGCGGTGATCGTCAGCGATCGGTAGTCGGCGTACACCGAGATGCCGGGGTCACTCGCTCGGGCGCCCTCGAAGGTGACGTGGTGATTCGGCGGAGTCCCGGTGCCGGGGCGCATGTCGGCGGCGCCGATGGCGGCGGCGAGCTCGCGGGCGGTCTGCTGGAGCTCGGACCAGCGATCGGCGGGCAGCGTGCCTGCGGCGACCCGGCGCGCGAGGCCGACGTTCACGCCGCCGGTCGGGCCGTAGACGCCGGTGCAGCCGCCCTGGACGCGCGGGCGCTCCGGATCGGAGCGCCATTCCAGGCCGGGCGCGAGCGCCGTCGCCGCGGCGGCGATCCGCTCGACGGCGTCGAGCAGGGCCCGCTCCGACTCGGCGGCGCGCGGGAGCGCCGCGACCTCGGCGGCGGCCGCGTCGTACTCGGCCCGGCTCGGCGGGTCCGCGGGGTAGCCGAGCAGGGTGGCGCAGCCGCTCAGCGTGCAGGCCGCCGCGAGCAGGGCGGTGATGCGGATCGACATGGTTCCTCCCCCGATCGTCACCGGGGACTTCGCCGATCCGGGGCGCGGCGTTTCGCTCAGCCGACCGGGCCGGGCCTGGGCTCGATCCGGCCCGCGGCGCCGACGCCGAGCGAGCGACCGTGCCGGACGCCGGAGTCCGGGTCGGCGACGTCGAGCAGGTAGAACCAGTCCATCTGCGCCTGCCCGGCGTCCAGGTGCAGCACGCCGTAGCCGTGCGCGGCCAGGTCCAGGTAGCGCAGGTGCCGGTTGATGTCGCGCACCGCGTGCTCGGCGGCGGTGACGGCGCCGCGCGCCGCGGGCCCGGCGATGTCGCCCGGGCTCCCCGAGGTCACCGACGGGACGACGAACTCCGCGCCCACGACCGGCCCCGCCGGGTAGGCCGCGGCGTCCAGGGGGAGGTCGGCGGCCCAGGAGCTGTGGATGTCCCCGGTGAGGAAGAGGACCCCGTCGACCCCGCCGCCGTGCACCGCGCGGAAGAGCCGGTTCCGGTCGGCGGTGTAGCCGTCCCACTGGTCGGCGTTGAGCGGGAGGCCGCCCGCCGGGATCCCGAGCGTCCCGGCCAGCCCCGCCGTCACCGCGGGATCGAGCGGCGGGAAGAGCAGCGGGGCGATCATGACCGGGTTGCCGACCAGCTTCCACCGGACCGGCGCCGACTCCAGCCCGCCGATCAGCCAGTCCAGCTGGTCCCGGCCGGTGATGCTGCGCTCGGGGGCATCGATCTCCGGTCCAGGACGCACCTGCCGGTCGCGGTAGCTGCGCAGGTCGAGCAGGGAGAGCTCGGCCAGCGCGCCGAAGCGCAGCCGCCGGTAGAGCCTGCCGTCGGCGGTGTCGCGGACCGGCATCCACTCCCGGTAGGCCCGCGTCGCCGCGGCCCGGCGGGCCGCCCACCCGCCCTCGGTGGCCGGGTCGTGGTTCTCCGCCCCGCCGGACCAGGCGTTGTTGGCGGTCTCGTGGTCGTCCCAGGTGGCGATGAACGGCACCGACGCGTGCAGCAGCGCCAGATCGGGGTCGGTCTTGTACTGCGCGTGCCGGAGCCGGTAGTCGGCGAGCGTGGTGATCTCGTGCGCGGGGTCGTGCGCGCGCACCGCGCCCGCCTCGCCGCGCTCGTACTCGTACAGGTAGTCGCCCAGGTGCAGCACGGCATCCAGGTCGCCGCGGGCCGCCAGGTGCCGGTAGGCGCCGAAGTACCCGGCCTCCCAGTTCGAGCAGGAGACGACGCCGAAGCGCAGCCGCTCCGGGGTGTCGGCCGCGGCCGGTGCGGTCCTGGTGCGGCCGGTCGGCGAGGTGGCGCCGAGCGCGGTGAACCGGTACTCGTAGTCGGTGCCCGGCGCGAGGCCCGCGGCGTCGACCTTGACGGTGTGGTCGGAATCCGCTGTGGCCACCGCGGTTCCGGCGGCGACGGCGGTGCCGTCGCGAACCACCTCCCAGCGCACGGTGACATCGCCGCCGCGGCCGGAGCCGGGGGTGGCGTCCGGCGCGGGCGTCACCCGGGTCCAGAGGATCACGCCGGTCGGCAGCGGATCGCCGGAGGCGACGCCGTGCCCGAACACCGCGGGCTGCGCGACGGCACGCCCCGTTCCCGCCACGACGGCCGCCGCCGCGACCGCACCGCCCTTCATCACGGTCCGACGGCCGACCCGCGGCGCTTCGCTCGGTGCTCCCACGTTTCGCCATCCTGGACGGTCCCGACCGGAAACACCACCCCGGCCCGGCGGAATTCACCCGGGCTTCAACCGCACAATGCGGCATGCCGTCGAGATGTCCCCGCGCGCCCGTGCGCCTCGGCGCTCGCATCTCGGCCGCTCCCGCCCAGCGACCGATCGCGGCACCCGGCCGGTAGCGGCACCCGGCCGATCGCGGCGCACCGCACCCCCGCGTCTGCTACCTTCCGAACATTCGCCGGGGCGGAGCGCCGCCCCCTGCCGCGGGAGTCCGTCATGTCGTTCCTGAACAAGCTGCTGAGTTCCGGCCACACCGTCACCCGGCTGATGGACCTGGTGGACAAGGCGCCGCAGTGGCGCTCGCAGCTCATGACGAAGAAGAACGAATTCACCAGCGGCGCGTTCCGGGACGCGGTGATGGGGATGTGCGCGCTGGTCGCCGCCGCCGACGGCACCGTCACCGCCGAGGAGCGGGCGCAGGTCGCCGGGCTGATCACCGCCGACCCGGTGCTGGACAACTTCCCCGCCGACCAGCTGCGCACCCTGTTCGACGGCAACTGCGACCGCCTGGTCCATGACCCCGCCTTCGGCCGCGCGCACGTCATGCAGCAGATCACCAAGGTGGCGAACAAGCCGGAGCAGGCGCGGGCGGTGGTGCAGATCGGCATCATGATCGCGAACGCCGACGGCACGCTCTCCCCCGCCGAGGTGCACGCCGTGCGCGACGCCTGCGCCGCCCTCGGCATCCCGCCCATGCTGGAGCTGCCGCGCTGACGGCAGCGCCCGCTCGAAGCCTCCGCAAACCGTCGGCACCCGCGTAGCGAATCTCCGGTATGGCACGCTCGGAGCAGTCCGCGCCCGGTGCCGTGCGTCCCGACGATCGACGGAGGAACCCATGAACGCCCGACGAACCGCCCGCTTCCGGAGCCGCGCCGCGGGCACCGCGATCGCCGCCGCCCTCGCGCTCGGCATCGCCGCCGCCCCCGCGCAGGCCGCCCCCACCCCGACCGTGGTGCTGGTGCACGGCGCCTTCGCCGACTCCTCCGGCTGGTCCGACGTCGCCGACCGGCTCGCGGCGGACGGCATCGCGGTGCGCACCTTCGACACCCCGCTGCGCGGGATCGCCAACGACGCCGCCCGGCTGACCGAGTTCCTGGCCGGGATCGACGGCCCGATCGTGCTGGTCGGCCACTCCTACGGCGGCGCCGTCATCACCAATACGCACGACCCGGACGTCACGGCCAACGTCTTCGTCGCCGCCTACGCCCCGGAGCGGAACCAGCTGCTGGCCGAGCTGGTGAACCCGCTCGCGCACCCGGGCAGCCTGCTGCTTCCGCCCGCGCTGCTGGTGAAGCCGGTCGCCGACCCGGCGGGGCCCGCCGGGGTGAACCTGGACGCCTTCGTCACCGAGCCGTTCTTCCGCGAGGTCTTCTGCCAGGACGTCGCGCCCGCGAAGGCGGCCGAAATGTACCGCAACCAGCGCACCCTCGCCGCGACGGCGAATCTGGAGCGCACCGGCGACCCCTCATGGGCGGACACCCCGAGCTGGTACCTGGTCTCCACCGAGGACCGGGTCATCCCGCCCGCGCTGCAGCGGGAGACCGCGCAGCGGGTGGCGCCGGGCCGCACCGCCGAGGTCGCCGCCTCGCACGCCTCCTACGTCTCGCAGCCGGACGCGGTCGCGGGCATCGTCGCCGAGGCGGCGCGCGCCGCGGGCTGACCCGCGGAACCAGCCCTTGACTGTGCCGCTGCGGCACGGCCGAGACTGCGTGTCGTACCGCTCGACCGAGAGGAACGACATGACCGCGTGCACCGTCACCGAACCCGAGACCACGCCTCCGACCACCCCGCGCCACCCCGTTCTGGATCAGCTCGGCGGGCCCGCGGGCATGGTCTACACGACCGTCCCGGTGGTCGTCTTCACCGTGGCGAACGCCGTTGTCCCGCTGACCGCCTCGATCACCGTCGCGCTCGCCGCGGCGCTGCTGATCGGGGTGGTCCGGCGGGTGCGCGGGGAAACCTACGCCGCCGCGTTCGCCGGAGTCACCGGAGTGGCAGCGGCCTCGGCGGTCACCGCCTGGACCGGCTCGGGCCGGGACTTCTTCCTGATCGGCATCGCCGCCAGCCTGGCCGGAGCCGTCACCGCCGCCTGCACGCTGCTGATCCGCCGCCCCCTCACCGGAATGCTCTGGAACCTGCTGCACGGCAAAAAATTCCGCTGGCGCGACGACCGCGCGGTGCTGCGCGGCCACGACCTCGCCACCGCGACGCTGCTGCTGCTCTTCGGCTCCCGCTTCCTGGTCCAGTACCGGCTGTACGAGGACGAGGCCACCGGCTGGCTGGCCTTCGCCCGGATCACCATGGGCATCCCGCTGCTCGCGCTCGCCCTGGTCGTGGTCTTCTGGGCATTCCGCCGCTCCACCCGGCGGCTGATCGGACGACCCGTCTGACACCGCCCGGACTCACACCTCGCGGACGCTGGTAGCGTGGACGCTTCCGCCGTCCGGCGCGACGAGAGGATGACGAGTTCGTGGAAGCCGCATCGGCGCCGTGGTCCGAGCCGGGGCTGCCCCGGCGCCGGATCGAGGGGCTGCCGGTCCCGTGGATCACCCCCGTCTGGTGGGGCGCCGCCGACTGGAAGTGCGTCGACACCGACCGCCTGCGGCGCTGCCAGGCCGAATGGCTGTGCCAGGTCTGCGGCGACCCGCTGCCGGAGCGCGCCTGGGTGATCGTCGAGGCCGGCGACTGGGTGCTCGGCGACGCGGCACTGCACGAGACCTGCCTGCGCATCGCCCGCCGCTGGTGCCCGCACCTGGACGGCCTCGGCTGCCCGCGCGTCGAGGTCGACCGGGCGGGCATTCTCGCAGGCGGTCGGCGGCTCAGCGAGATCACCGAGTACGGCGACGAGGAACTCCGCTGGACCCTGGACCCGCACCGCGGGGAGTGAGCGGAGCCGCTCAGAGCCCGCCCAGCCGGGTCAGCACCTCGAAGGCGGCGTCGTCGGCCCGCCAGAGCGCGTCGATCTCGGCGCGCGCCGCGGGCGCGGTCGCCGGGTCCTGCAGCGCGAGGCCGTTGGCGAAGATCAGGACATTGGCGCCCGCGTCCGCGGCGCGCAGCAGGGCACCGCTGCCCACGCCCGCGCCGACCACCCGATCCAGCCCCTCCCCGACGAAGTAGAAGCGCCAGAGCGGGCCGAGGTCGCCGCCGTAGACGTCGCGGGTGCCGTCCACGATGAGCGAGCCGTGCCTGGCGATGGTGTCCACGATCAGGAAGTGGTCGCCCGCGTTCGCCTCGGTCGCGCCGGTGGCCGCGACGGCGTACGCGAGATCGACCGCGAGGTGCGCGTTGTACCCCGCCATGGCGACCCTGGCGGCGGAGAGCTCGCACTGCCCGGTGAGCGCGAAGTAGTGCGCCCACTGCGGTTCGACGGCCCCGCCGGTGAGCTCGGCGTGCAGGTTGTCCAGGAAGCGGGAGAGCAGGTCGAGGCTGATCCGGTGCGCCCAGTCCGGGTCCGCGAAGGAAGCGGGGTCGCGCTGCAGCGGCATGACCGCCTGCTGCTCGACGGCGTCCAGCCCGAGCGCGAAGACGCCGCGCCGATCCCCGTGCCGCACCAGCGTTCCGGTGATCCGGTGGTGCCGGTCGACCGCCGCCTCCAACCGCTCCATCGGCGATCCGGCCAGCGTCGCGGTGTCCGACCAGGCCACCAGGTCGGCGTGCTCGGCCGCGCTCGGCGCCGTGCCGCACACCGCCTCCGGCGCGGCCGCCGCCGAGGGCGCGGCGACGATCGTGGTGCAGAGCGCGGACAGGACGAGCAGGAGCATTCGGCCGATCATGGCCTCGACGCTACCGGCTCATTTGATCTCGATCCGACCGAGCGCCGGGTCGGCGAACGCGGCGCGCGCCTGTTCCCACTCCGGATTCCCGGGATGGAGGGCGCTGCGCAGGAAGGCGGTGCTGAGGGTCTGGACGGCGCGCACCCGGGCCGGGTCGGCGTCGGTGGTCTCGGCGGCGTCGTAGCCGGGGATCCCGCCCAGCGAGTGCTCGGCGCCGGGCAGGGTGAGCAGGGCGCGGGCGCCGGGGCTCAGGTGGTAGGGGTCGGTGAGCCAGTCCGGGCCGCGGGTGGTGAGCGAGCTGGAGTCGGCATCGCCCGCGACCACGAGGACGGGCGCGGTCAGGTGGGAGAAGTCCGGGTTGAGCCACGGGAACCTGGCTGCCGCAGCGGGATTTAGGTCGGCGCCGCCGCGGCCCGCGGTGGCGAGCAGGACACCGGCCCTGACCCGCTCATCGGCGAGGTCGGCGCCGTCGCCGGTGGCGGGGTCGAGGACGCGGAGGCCGAGCAGCACACCGGCGGTCTGGCCGCCGAAGGAGTGGCCGGCGGCGGCGATGCGCTCGGGGTCGAGCCGACCGGGGAGGCCGGGCACGGCGGCGGCGACCGCCTCCAGGTTGTCGAGGACGCGCAGCATGTCCTCGACCCGGTAGCGCCAGAGCAGCGGGTCGTCCGGGATCGGGCCGAGGGTGCGGGAGTCGCGGAAGGTGGGTTGCAGCACCACGAAACCGGCCGCGGCCCAGTGGTCGGCGAGCGGCCCGTAGGCCCGCCCGGACGACCCGAACCCGTGCGCGAACAGGATGATCGGCAGTTCCGCCCCGCGCACCGGCGCCGACACCCGGACCCGCAGGTCGGCGCCGCGCCCCGGCGCGGGCAGCGGCACCGGGTCCACCGACACCACCGGCGCCGTCTCCACACTCACCATCGTGACCCCTCTCGGCTACAATTCCTAGAACGACTGTACAAGTAATCCGAGCGGGAGGCAGCATGGCCGGGCGGCCGATCGACCACCGGCGGCGCGCGGAGCTGCTCGACGCGGCGGTGGACCACGCCGCCGAGCGGGGCTTCGCCGAGCTCTCGCTGCGCCCGATGGCCGCCGCGCTCGGCGTCTCCCCCACCACCCTGGTGCACCACTTCGGCAGCAGGGAGCAGCTGCTCGCCGCCATCCTCGGGCGGCTGCGCGAGCGCGTCGCCCCGGCGCCGGGCGCGTACCCGGATCTCGCCGCGGCCGCCCGCGCGGTCTGGGAGCACAGCGCGGATCCGGCGCGGCACCGCGTCTTTCGGCTCTTCTTCGCGGTCTACGGCAGCGCGGTGCAGGCCCCGGCGGCCAATGCCGAGTTCCTGGCGCAGGCGGGCGCCGAGCTCACGGCCGCGTTCTGCGCGGCACAGGGCCCCGACATCGATCCCGAGGTGGCGGCCCGGCGCGCGACGCTGGTGATCGCGACGCTGCGCGGCCTGCTGCTCGACCTGCTCGGCGGCGGCGATCCGGCCCGAATCCACGCCGCCGCCGCGGATTTCCTGGCCGGGTTGTGAGCGCTACGATCCGCCGGTGGCGATAACCAAGGAAGAGCTCAGCGGTTACATCGAGCGGGACCTCGATGCCGACCTGGAACGCTGGTTCGGCGACCGGCCGCGCGCCGTGATCGACCCGGCGGAGGTGCGGCCGGTCGAGCCGTTCCTGGCCCGGCTCGCGCCCGCCGACGCCGCCGCGCTGGCCGGCTACGACCGCAGGGTGCGGGCGGGCACGCTGCCGGACATCCTGGACATCGCCGATTGGTCCTACGGCTTCGGCTTCGCGGCCAACGACTGCGGGCTGCTGGACAGCGACTACCGCACCGAGGTGGCCGACGACGACGTCTACACCGTCGGGGCGGACGGCGGCGGCAACCTGTACACGGTGCTCCGCAGCGGGCAGGTGGCGGTCTGGTTCCACGAGGAGGAGGTGCTGGAGGGCGGCACCCGCTTCGACGACCTGGACACCTTCGTCTGGTCGCTGGTGCGCTACCACGCGGTGCGCGCGGGCGTGCTGGGCCCGGCCACGGTCACCGCCGACTTCCTGGCGCTCGGCCAGGACGGCGCGGTCGCGCCGGAGGTCGGGCTGCTGGCCACCATGCACCCGCGGCAGGGCGCCGGGTCGCACTGACGCTCGCACCCGCGATGGACTAGCGTCCAGTCGAATGTCCGGGAACCGAGCCGAGGGAGCAGCGATGACGGTCGAGAGCACGAAGCGGGGCCGGATCACCGTCATCACGCTGCGCCGCGAGGCGAAGCGCAATGCCATCGACGCGAGCATCACCGCGGGAATCGACGCCGCGCTCAACGAGTTCGAGGACGATCCCGAGCAGTGGTGCGCCGTCCTGACCGGCGGCCCGCGCTTCTTCTCGGCAGGCGCCGACCTGGCAGCGGGCCCCGGTGAGCCAACCCCGCGCGGCGGCATCGCCGGGATCATCACCAGGGAGCGGACCAAACCGCTGATCGCCGCGGTCGAGGGCTTCGCGCTCGGCGGCGGGCTGGAGCTGGTGCTCTGCTGCGACCTGGTGGTCGCCGCCACCGACGCCAGGTTCGGGCTGCCGGAGCCGAAGCGCGGGCTCATGCCGGACTTCGGCGGCGCCTTCCGCATCACCAGGGCGCTGCCGCCCGCCGTTGCCCGCGAACTCCTGCTCACCGGCGACGACATCGACGCCGCCAGGGCCGAGCGCCTCGGCTTCGTGAACCGGCTCACCGAACCGGGCGCCGCCCTGACCGGCGCACTGGAGCTGGCCGAGCGGGTCTGCGCCAACGCGCCGCTCGCCGTGCGCGGCGCCCTCCGCATCGCGAACACCGCCGTGCACGGCGACGAGTCCGCGCTCTGGGAGCTCTCGCACGGCACGCACGCCGAGCTGCTGCGCTCGGCCGACCTGGGCGAGGGGCTCGGCGCCTTCTTCGAGAAGCGCACCCCGCGCTGGACCGGCCGGTGACTACCGGCGCGGCCGGGTGAAGAAGCGGGCCGCGTCGGCGACGGTCTCCTCGATCGGCCGCGGGGCCCAGCCGAGTTCGCGCACGGCCTTGCCGTGGTCGAGCGGGGTCATGGTGTGCATGAGCCGCATGCTGACCCTGGTCACCCGCACGTCCCTCCGGGTGACCAGGGCCGTGACCTCGCCGAGCAGCCCCGCCACCGGGAGCACCGCGCGCGGGATGCCGTAGCGGGCGGGCGGGGCGCCGGTGGTGCGCGCGGCGAGGTCGTGCAGGTCGCGGGTAGCGCGCCACCCGGCCGAGACGATGTAGCGCTCCCCCGGCCTGCCGCGCTCCGCCGCCAGGACCAGCGCCGCGGCGGCGTCCCGGATATCGACCACCTCGGCGCCCGCCCCGCGCACGTACAGCGGCAACTTCCCGCGCGCCGCCATGGCGACGAAGGCCCCGTGCGGGGTGGGCAGGTAGTCGCCGGGGCCGTACGTATTGGCGACGCACATCGCCACCGCGGGCAGCCCGCGCTCGCGCGCGTACCCGAGCACCAGCTCCTCGGCCAGCACCCGGGAGCGGACGTAGTCCCCACCCCGGCGCAGCCAGTTGTGCGGCCCGGAGTCCTCGTCGACGGGCGCGCCCTCGACGGGCAGCGTGGCGACCGTCGAGGTGAAGACGAAGCGCCGCAGCCCGGCCGCGGCCGCGACCTCGAGCACCGTGCGCAGCGATTCGACATTGGTCCGGTACAGCGGCGCCGGGTCGCGCAGCCAGGGACGGGCGTCCACCACGCAGTGGTAGACGTCGGCACAGCCCGCCATCGCCGCGCGCACCGACTCCGGGTCGTCGAGGTCGCCGTGCACGATCTCGGCATCGACGCCCGCCAGCGCCCGCAGTGAACTCGTCGGCCGCACCACCGCCCGGACCCGCTCGCCGCGCGCGGCCAGCGCCCGGGTGACCTGCGCACCGAGGAAACCGCTCGCGCCGAAGACGACGCTGGTACCGCTCATGCCCCCGAAACTAGATGACTGTCCAGACAGGAGTCAACAATCAGCGGAAGAGCCGCGGCACCGCCGCCTCCAGCTGGTCGGCGACCTCCGGGTAGGGCGCACCGCCGATCCCGGCGCGCATGATGCCGCCGGTGTAGAGCAGCTCCAGCAGGAACACGGTCTGCGCGTCGCCGTCGGGGCCGACGGCGGCGGCGATCAGCCGGTGGATGTGTTTGCCGATTTCGGTGCGCAGCAGCTCGACGTCGGGGTCGGAGCTGTGCAGTGCGGCGGAGACGGCGTGCCCGAAGGCGGGTTCGTCGGCGGCCACCAGGGCGAGGTAGCGCAGCACCCCGACCACTCGGACCAGCACGTCCGGCGAGTCCGCGCCCTCGGGGGTGCCCGCGGTGAGCCGCCGCCAGTACACCTCGGCAATGAGGTGCTCGCGGGAGGAGAAGTAGGTGTACGCGGTCGCCCGCGCCACCCCGGCCGCGGCGGCCACCATGGGCAGCGTCAGCTCCGGGTACCGCACGGTGCGCAGCGTCGCGATGGCGGCGCTCGCCAGCCGCTGCACCGTCTCGGCCCGCTTGCCGGTGAGGCGGCGGCGGGCCGATTCGGCCGGAGCGGGGTCGGACACGATCCCGAACGCTACTACAGCGCCCACCGCCGCCGTCCGCACCGCGCGACCCGGCGCATGGACATCAGTATGGACAACTGTCCACACAATCTCGGAACTTGTTCTATTTTGGGGTTCCCGCCGCGACCGAAGGGTGCGAATGATGGCCGAACCGGAGTCCCCAGCGATCATCGACGTGGTCCGCGCGATCGAGCGCGAACTCACCGCGCCCGGCGCACCCTTCGAGATCACCGAGGTCGAGATCGCCGGGCACCCGGTGCGGACCTACCGGCACGGCGCGCGCGACCTCGCCGAGATCCTCACCGGGATCGAGCACCGGTTCGCCGGGAACACCCTGACCGTCGGCGCCGAGACCCACACCTACGCCGAGGTCTTCGACCGCGCGCGGAGACTGGCCGGGCTGCTGCACCGGCGGCACGGGATCGGCGCGGGCGACCGGGTCGGCATCGCCATGGCGAACCAGCCGTCCTACCTGGTCGCGCTCTTCGCCGTCGCCCGGCTCGGCGCCGTCGCGGTGCTCTACAACAGCAGGGGAAGCACCGCCGAGCTGGCGGCCGCGCTCGACGACGTGCCGAGCCCGGTGATCATCGCGGACCCGGCCAGGATGACGCTGCTGCGCGGCATCGCCCTCGGCACCGCCCTGCTCGGCACCGCCGAGCTCGACGCGCTCCTCGCCGACGCCGCCGACGGGCCAGAGCACCCGGTGCGGCCGGAGGCCGAGTGCCTGATCCTGTTCACCTCGGGCACCTCCGGCCGGGCCAAGGGCGTGCGGCTCACGCACCGCAATATCACCCACGTGGTGCTGAACATGCGCTACGTGACCGAGTGCAACCTGCGGATCGCCGCGCACCGCTATGGGATCCCGCTCGAGGAGCTGCGCGGCCTGGTGCCGCCGGTCTCGACGCTGCTGATCTTTCCGCTGTTCCACGTCTCCGGGCTGGCCGGGCTCTTCTCGGCGCTCGGGACCGGCGGCGCGGTCGCCACCATGACCCGGTGGGATCCCGAGGTCGCGGCCGGGCTGATCCACGACCACCGGCTCACCATGATGTCCGGCCCGCCCATGACCGTGGACGAACTGCTCAGGGTCGACGGCGTGCGGGAGAAGCTCGGCTCGCTGGTGAACCTGACCCCGGGCGGCCAGGCCACCCCGCCCAACCTCACCGCCCGGATCGCCGCCACCCTGCCCGTCGCGCAGCGCAGCGCGGGCTGGGGCATGACCGAGACCGCGGGCAGCGTCTGCACCGCGGGCGGCGCCCTGCTCGGCGAGTTCCCGGAGACGGCGGGCCCGATGAGCCCGACCATGCAGGTCAGGGTGGTCGACGCGGACGGCGCCGAGGTGCCGGTCGGGACGGTGGGCGAGCTGGAGCTGCGCGGCGGGCTGGTGATGGCCGGGTACGTCGGCGCCGAGCCGCAGCACGGCTGGTTGCGCACCGGCGACCTCGGCTACCTGGACGAGCACGGCCTGGTGTACCTGGTGGACCGGAGCAAGGACATCGTCATCTCGGCCGGGGAGAACATCGCCTGCACCGAGGTGGAGGCCGCGCTCATGGCGGGCGACGCCTTCACCGAGGTCGCCGCCTTCGGCGTCCCGGACGAGCGGCGCGGCGAGCGGGTGGTCGTCGCGGTCACCCTGGAGCCGGGGGTCGAGCTCGACGCCGAGCAGGTGCGCGAGCTGGCCCGGCGCACGCTGCCGGAGTACAAGGTCCCGTCCGAGGTGCTCTTCGACCAGAGCCCGCTGCCGCGCAACGCCACCGGCAAGCTGCTCAAGCGCGAGCTCCGGCGGCGCTACGCGGCGCGCTGATCAGAGCCGGAAGCGGCCCGCGAAGCTGCGCAGCGGCAGGTCGGCGCTGGTGATGATGCCGGGCCCGGCCGCGACGACCGAGCGGATGGCGTTCAGCGCGGGCAGCCCGGTGACGGTCATGCCGATCTTGGCGAAGGAGGCCGGGTCGGCGAGGTCGACGCCGGGCTTCGGGAAGATCATGTGCTTGCTGTAGACGCTCGGGTCGCCGGTGACCTGGGTGATGTAGCAGCCCTTGATATCCCAGGACGGGTCGGTGTGCGGGGTCATCTGCCACTCCAGGTGCGACTCCACCCGCGGCACCCCGTCCACCAGCCCCTGGTACTTGATGTAGCTGCCGCCCAGCGACCCCTTCGGCAACCTGTACCAGCCCAGGTCGACGTCCTTGGTGCAGGCGCCGAGCTGGTAGGAGAAGGTGACCTCGTCGAGCTCGAGGTCGAAGGCGTCGGCCATGAGGTAGACGGAGTCGGCGAAGACCGCGGTGTACTTGTAGAGCGAGTCCGGGATGGACGGGTCGTCGGCGGGCAGGCCGTAGCCGACCGCCTTCCAGGTGTCGACCGAGTGGTGGCAGGAGACGTCGACCGATTCGGTGACGGTCACGTTCTCGATCTCGGCGACGTCGGCGCTGTGCACGATGCCGAGGATCTGACACAGCCCCGGGTTCATGCCGGTGCCGTAGAAGGTGGCGCCGCCGCGCTCGCAGGCGGCCTGGATGACCTCGCTGACCTTCCGCCCGGACGGATGCGGGTGATTCCGGTCGCGGTGGAAGCCGGTGATCCAGTCCGCGGTGGTCACCACGTCGATCCCGGCCTCCAGCACCCGAACGTAGAGCTCCTCGTCCGGGAAGACGCCGTGGAAGGTGAGCACGTCGGGCCGCGCGGCGATGATCTCCTCGACCGTGCCGGTGGCGACCACCCCGATCGGGCCGATGCCGACGATCTCGCCCGCGTCCCGGCCGACCTTCTCCGGCGAGTAGCAGTGCAGCCCGACCAGTTCCAGGTCGGGGTGCTCGCGGATGCGCCCGATCAGCTCGGAGCCGAGATTGCCGGTGGCGACCTGGAAGACCCTGACCTTGTCGGTGGTGCTCATGGCGTGCCTTTCGAAAGGGAGGTGGCGGGGTAGAACTGCTGCGCCCACGCGCGCAGCGCGGTGAAGCCGGAGTACTCCTTGCGCGAGAGCGCGGGCGGGTCGGAGTAGCGCTGGTGCGCCCAGATGTGCACGTCGGCGGCGAACTGCTCGATCACGTAGTCGGCCATGGTCTTTCCGTAGCGGCCGAGTTCGGGGCGGTCGTCCCCGGGTTTGCGCCCGATCCACACGGTGAAGCGCACGTCCGAGGTGGAATCGTCGACCGGGGTGACCGCGGGCATGGTGCGGTTGTCCACCATCCCCCAGCTCTTGGTGATCGAGCAGCCGAGCCCGGCGTTGATGGACTCGACCCCGCTGTTCGCCTCGCCCGCGCGCGCGTCGGGGTCGAAGTCGATGGTGAAGTCGACGTAGGAGACCGGGCCGGAGAAGTCGTGCCTGGTGAATTCGGGGACGAACGGCGTCTTGTGCACGAACTTGAAGTGCGCGAAATCGACGCCGTTCTCCATGATGTACTGCGGGTGCAGCTCCAGCCCCTGCCGGAACAGGGTGGCGCCGGGCACCGGCGGGTAGTAGTCGGCGGCGGTCTTCCCGTCGCCGAACGCGGTGAAGATGTCCGGGACCTCGAAGTACGGTGCGCGGCCGTCGACGTCGTACCAGATCCAGACGGCCTCGTTGCGCTCCACCGTCGGGTAGCTGCGGATTCGGCGGCCCCGGTTCGGGTGGCTCTCGTAGGGGATGCAGACATTGCGCCCCTCGCGGCTCCACTCCCAGCCGTGGAACGGGCAGACCAGGTTCTCGCCCTCGACGTGGCCGCCGTACCCGAGGTGTGCGCCGAGGTGCTCGCAGTAGGCGTCGAAGACCGCGACCCGCCCGGCAGCCGAGCGCCAGGCCACCAGCTCGCGGCCGAAGTACTTCATGGTGTGCACCGCGCCGACCGTGATTTCCGAGCACCAGGCCACCTGGAACCAGCCCGTCGGCTCCATCGACAGGGGTGGCTTCGCCATCTCGATCCTCCGCGTGCTCGGTGACGCTTCGATCGTAGAGGCTTCTGTGAAAAACGGGTACCGGTTGGGCGGGGTTCAGAGCTGCTCGGTCAGCAGCTGCCGGAATCGGCTGCCGTGGAAGATGAGCGGCTCCGCGCCGTCCTCGGTGGCGATCCGCTCGATCCGGACCAGCGCGACCTCGTGGTCACCCGCGGGCACCACGGTCTCCAGCACGCCCTCGATCCACGCCGCCGACCCCTCGACGAAGACCGCGCCCGCCTCGCCGCGGCGCACGCCGACCCCCGCGAAGCGGTCGCCCGCGCGGGTGCCGAGGGTGCGGGCCGCCTCGCGCTGCCCGGTGCCGAGCAGGCTGAGCCCGAGCTTGCCGGAGCGGCGCAGCACCGGCCAGGTGGCCGAGCCGAGCTGGACGCAGAAGGAGACCAGCGGCGGGTCCAGCGACACCGGGACGAAGCTGCTCACCGCCAATCCCACCGGGACACCGTCGATCTCGGCGCAGACCGCGACCACGCCGCTGGGGAAGGCCCCGAAGGCGCGACGCAATCCGTCGGCATCGGCCGGGGCACGGAACTGCTGCTGCATGGTCTGAATGTAACATCTGATATATCAGAAGCCAAGGGGCCCCTACCGGACGCCCGGTCTGCTCCGCTCCGACGGCACACGCGATAATCGGTTCGTTCGTCTCGCGAAGGAAGGGCAGGGCAGTGCCGGAGAGCCTCCACGAAGCGGTGCCGCCGCGCACGCCGGTGATCGTCGGTGTCGGCCAGGCGTCGGAGCGGATCGGCACCGACGGGTACCGCGCGCTCTCCGCCGCCGACCTGGCCGCCGACGCGGTGCGCGCGGCGCTCACCGAGGCGGGCGTGCCCGCGGCGAGCATCGACACCGTCGCCGCCGTGCGCGCCTTCGACGTGGCCAGCCCGTACGCGGTGCCCGCGCTCGGCGCCCCGGACAACGTGCCGCGCGCCGTCGCCGCCAGGGTCGGCGCCGACCCGGCCCGCGCCATCCTCGGCCCGACCGGCGGGCAGAGCCCGCAGCAGCTGCTCACCGAGCTGTGCCGGGACCTCGCGGCGGGCCGCGGCGAGACCGCGCTGGTCTTCGGCGCGGAGACCATCTCCACCGTGCGGCACCTGGCCGGGCTCCCCCGCGACCAGCACCCCGACTACACCGAGCGGCACGCGGGCAGCCTGGAGGACCGCGGCTACCGCCTCACCGGCCTCACCCCGGCCTACGCCGCCCAGCACGGGTTCGTGGAGCCGACGCTGGTCTACTCGGCCATGGAGAACGCCAGGCGCAGCAGGCTCGGCGCCTCCCGCGCGGCGTACGCCCGCGCCGTCGGCGAGCTCTTCGCCCCCTTCACCGCGGTGGCCGCGGGCAACCCGCACGCGGCCGCCCCGGTCGAGCGCGGCGCCGCCGAGCTGACCGCGGTGGACGCGCGCAACCGCGCGATCACCGATGTCTACACCCGCTTCGTGGTGGCGCGGGACCAGGTGAACCAGGCGGCGGCGGTGCTGGTCACCACCGCTGAGCACGCGGACCGGCTCGGCATCCCGGCGGAGCAGCGGGTCTACCTGCACGGCTGGGCGGACCTCACCGAGCGCGGGCTGCTGGAGCGCCCCGCGCTCGACCGCAGCCCGGCGGCGGTGGCCGCGGTGCGGCACGCTCTCGACCTGGCCGGGATCGGCCTGGACGACGTCGCCGTGCTCGACCTGTACAGCTGCTTCCCGATCGCGGTCTTCAACCTCTGCGACGGGCTCGGGCTCGACCCCGCCGACCCGCGCGGGCTCACCGTCACCGGCGGGCTCCCGTTCTTCGGCGGCGCGGGCAACAACTACAGCGCGCACGCCATCGCCGAGATCGTCACCCGGCTGCGCCGCACCCCCGGCGGGTACGGGCTGGTCGCGGCGAACGGCGGCGTGCTCAGCAAGCACTCGGTCGGCGTCTACTCCACCACGCCCGCCCCCTTCCCGGACGCCTCCATGGCGGGCCCGCAGGCCGAGCTGGACGCCGTGCCCGCGGTGCCGGTGGTGCACCGCGCCGACGGCTGGGGCACCGTCGAATCCTGGACGGCGAGCTACGGCCGGGACGGCACCCCGAGCGGCATCGTGATCGGCAGGCTCGATGACGGCCGCCGCTTCCTCGCCACCACCGCCGACGCCGCGAGCACGGCCCTGCTCACCGATGCCGAGCAGCCCGCGGGGCACCGGGTGTACGTGCGCTCCACGGACGCGGGCAACCGCGTCACCGTGACCCGCCCGGAGCCGAAACCGGCCGCGCCGCCGCGCGATACGCCACACCTCACGGTGACCACAGCCGGACGGGTGCTGGAGATCGTGCTCGACCGCCCGAACCTCGACGCCGAGGTGCTGCGCGACCTCGACCACGTCCTCGCCGGGTACCAGCGCGACCCCGAGCTGTGGGCCGCCGTCGTCACCGGCGGCGACGACTTCTCCCTCGGGGTGGACCCCGCCGCCGCGGGCTCGCCGCTGGTCCTGCTGCTGCAGTCGCGCCGGGTGTGGAACGGCCGCCCGGACGCGCACGGCGCCAAGCCGGTCGTTGCCGCCGTCTCCGGACGCGCCGACGGCGCCGGGCTCGCGCTCGCGCTCGGCTGCGACCTGGTGGTCGCCGACGAGGCGGCGAGCTTCGCGGTGCCCGACCCCGCGGTGGGGCTGCCGCCCGCGCTCGGCCTGCTGGAGGCGCTGCCACGGCTCGCGGGCCCGGCGCTGGCCCGCGACCTGATCCTCACCGGCAGGCGCCTGACCGCGCCGGAGGCGCTGGCCGCGGGGTTGATCGCGCGCACCGCCCCGCACGGCAAGGCGCTCGACGTGGCCCGCGAGGTGGCCGCCGACATCGTCGCCCGCTCCCCCCTCGCGCTGCGCGCCGCGCTGACCTTCCTGCGCGCGGCCGAGGCGGAGCCGGGCGGCACCGACCGGCACGCCGCCGCGCTCGCCGACGTGGTTCTCGCCGCCCCCGACCCGACCGAGGGTTTCGCGGCGTACCGCCAAGGGCGACAGCCGAACTGGCGGCTCGAATGAGCCCCGACACTCCGGCGGGACCGGAATCGGACGGGAACGCCGATCGACGGTCTACGGTTCGGATCGACTCCGGAATGAAAGGAAGCAATCACGTGGCGGAGGTTTCCACCAGCCCGGCGGACCGGCTCGGGTTCGGGGCGGGCCAGGTCGTCCTGGAGATCGGGTACGACGAGGACGTCGACGACGACCTGCGCCAGGCGCTCGAGACCAGAATCGGCTCCGAGCTGGTCGACGAGGACTACGAGGACGTCGCCGACGGCGTCGTGCTCTGGTACCGCGACGACGACGGCGACCTCACCGACATCCTGGTCGACGCCATCGGCTTCCTGGCGGGCGGCGGCACGCTGTGGCTGCTCACCCCCAAGACCGGGCGGGACGGCTACGTCGAGCCCAGCGACATCGCCGACGCCGCGCGCACCGCGGGGCTGTCGCAGACCAGCTCGGCCACGGTCGCGCCGGACTGGTCCGGGGCCAAGCTGGTCGCCCCGAAGCGCTAGGACGCCTCGATCGGCTGCTGCTGCGGGTCGGCGCCGCCGAGGTGCTCCGCGAGGTGCGCGGTCAGTTCGGCGGCATCGGCGTCCGAGCCCGCGATGTAGGTGGAGCGCCTGCGCCGCAGCACCGGCAGCCCGGTGACGTAGAGCCCGGGCCAGTCCACCACGCCGCCGTGGTGCCGCAGCCGCCCGCGCGGGTCGAAGGCGGGCACCTCCAGCCAGGAGTGGTCCGGCTTGATGCCGGTCGCCCACACCACCGAGCGGATCTCGCCGCGGGTCAGGTCGAGCAGCAGCGGCGCGTCCGGCACCCGGGTCGGCTCCGGCCGCTCGCCGGTGCCGCCCGCGTGCGCGTCGATGCTGTCCAGCAGGCGGTTCAGCTTCAGGTCGGCCAGCGTCACCACATTGCGCAGCGAGCCGGAGAACTGTGCCTTCCCGTCCCGGATCCCGGCCAGCTTGCCGACCAGCCGGATGCCCTGCTCCTGCAGCGCGTTGAAGTCGACCGTGCAGCCGCCGCCGACCAGCTGGAACGAGGCCAGGTTGCGGGCGCGCACCAGGTCGTCGATCCGGTCGAAGCGCTCGTCCAGCAGCCCGATCTCCTCCAGCCACCAGAGGATGTCGCGGTCCCGGTAGCGCCGCGGCACCCGGACGTGCTCGCCGGTGGCGAGCGTGACCGGGCGCCCGGAGCGGTGGATCTCCGCGGCGATCTGCACGCCGCTCGCCGCGCCGCCGACCACGAGCACGCCGCCCTCGGGCAGCTGCTCGGGATTCCGGTAGTCGAGCGCGGCGAGGGATTCGATGCCGTCCGGCAGCGCGGCGGCGAGCGCGGGCAGCGGCGAGACGGTCGCGCCCGCGGCGAGCACGACGCTGCGCGCCGACCAGTCACCCCGGTCGGTGGCGACGGTGAAGCCGGCGTCGGTGGCGCGCACCGCGGTCACCGTGGTCTCGGTGCGCACGGGGGCGGCCGAGTCCGCGGCGTAGCCGGTGACGAAATCCGCCACCTCGGCGGCGCTCAGGTAGCCGTCGGGGTCGTCGCCGTCGTAGGCGTGGCCGGGCAGCCGGGTCATCCAGTTGGGCGTGAGCAGACGCAGCGAATCCCAGCGCTGGGTGCGCCAGGAGTGCGCCACCCGGCCGCGCTCGAGGACCACGTGGTCGATCGAGCGGGCGGCCAGGTGGCGGCTGATCGCCAGGCCGTTGTGGCCTGCCCCGACCACGACGGTGGTCGTCGCGGGCATCAGGACGCGTTGACCTTGACCTCGACATTGGTCGGGTTGGTCAGCGCGTCGTAGACCGCGGAGCGCTTCTGCGACTGCGCGACCAGCGCCTGGATGTCGGCGGGCGAGGCGTCGGCGTCGATGGTGTAGTCGACGGTGATGTTGGAGAAGCCGTTGCGCACCTCGGGGTCGGCGCCGAGGATGCCGTGCAGGTCGAAGTCGGCGCGCACGGTGGCGACCACCGAGTTCAGCTTGATCTGGCGCTGCTGCGCGACCGAGGCGATGCCCGCGGTCAGGCAGGAGCCCAGCGCCACCAGCACGTACTCGGCCGGGGTGATGCCGTTGTCCTCGGCCGCGAACTGCGGCGGGTGGTCGGCGTCGAAGGTGAACTTCTTGGTGTGCGCCTGCTCGCCGCCGAGGCCGTAGAAGGTCTCCACCTCGGTCTGGCTGTGCGTGCCGCGCACCCAGCTCACCGTCGAGCGCCACTCGAACTTGGCGATCTCCGGGCTGTCGGCCAGCGCGGCGCGCGCGCCGAGCAGGTGCTCGACGTTGACGCCGTTGTCGACAGCGGGGGCGGTTCCGGTCATGGGCGATACCTCCTGAATCGTGCGGACTAGCGGACGGTCTTGCGGGCGGTGATCTGGCCGGTGTCGAAGCCGAGCAGGTGCAGCCCGCCGTGGAAGCGGGCGTGCTCGATCTTCAGGCAGCGGTCCATCACGACGGTCAGGCCGCGGGATTCGGCGTCGCGGGCGGCGGCCTCGTTCCAGATGCCGAGCTGCACCCAGAGCACCGGCGCCGGGGTCAGCGCGGCGACCTCGTCGACCACCGACGGGATGTCGCTCGCCTTGCGGAAGACGCAGACCACGTCCGGGGTCTCCGGCAGGTCGGCGAGCGAGCCGTGGATCTCGTGGCCGAGCACGCTGCGCCCGGCCGCGTTGGGGTTGATGAAGAACACCGTGTAGTCGGTGGACTGCACCAGGTAGGTGCCGACGAAGTAACTCGCCCGCGCCGGGTTCGTGGAGAACCCGACCACCGCGATGGACTTCGCCCGGCGCAGGATCTTCAGCCGCTCCTTGGCCGAGGGCCCCAGCCACGTGCGCTCACTGTGCAGCTGCTTGGCTCGCGGCGAGTCCGCGGGCAGCGAGAGCGTCAGCCCGTTCACGGTATGGGTCTCGACGACATCGCTCATGCCGTCTCCACTCGGCACGAGCGAGGGCCCTCCGTGGCTACGCCGCGCTCCCGCCTCCGGGCCTGACTCGCTCATGCTGTGTCCACTCGGCACGAGCGAGGGCCCTCCGTGGCTACGCTGCGCTCCCGCCTCCGGGCCTGACTCGCTCATGCCGCCACCTCCTTCGACGCGGCGTGCAGCGCCTGGTCCAGGTCGTGCAGGATGTCGTCCACGTCCTCCAGCCCGACGCTGATCCGCACCAGCCCCGGCGCCACCCCGGCCTCGACCAGCTGCTGCTCGGTGAGCTGCGCGTGCGTGGTCGACGCCGGGTGGATGACCAGCGTCTTGGTGTCCCCGATATTGGCGAG
Source organism: Nocardia sp. NPDC057353 (assembly GCF_042667085.1). Taxonomy (NCBI): domain Bacteria; kingdom Bacillati; phylum Actinomycetota; class Actinomycetes; order Mycobacteriales; family Nocardiaceae; genus Nocardia; species Nocardia sp. NPDC057353. The sequence continues at coordinate 124,959 of NZ_JBHVAK010000004.1, read as the reverse complement.
ATGGCTGGCCAGGTCGAGGGATTCGATGAAGGTGCGGCCCGCCGCGCGGCCCCCCGTGACGCCGAAGCCGAAGACGCTGCCCGGCCCGAGCGGCAGGTACTTGGCGGCGCGCTCGTGGTGCGGGTGCGCGGGCAGCCCGGCCCAGTTCACGAAGTCGACGCGCGGGTCGGCGGCCAGCCACTCGGCGACCGCGCGGGTATTGTCCACGTGGTTCTGCATGCGCAGCGGCAGCGTCTCCACTCCGAGCGCCAGCTGCCAGGCGGCCTGCGGCGCCAGCGCGGGGCCGATGTCGCGCAGCTGCTCGGCGCGCAGCCGGGTGAGGAAGGCGTACTCGCCGAAATTGCCGTTCCAGGTGAGCCCGCCGTAGTGCGGCACCACCTCGTCGAAGAGCGGGAAGCGCGGGTTGTGCCAGTTGAACCGGCCGGACTCCACCACCACGCCGCCGAGCGTGGTGCCGTGCCCGCCGAGGAACTTGGTGGCCGAGTGGATCACGATGTCGGCGCCCCACTCCAGCGGCCGGTTCAGGTACGGCGTCGGAATGGTCGAGTCGACGATCAGCGGCACCCCGGCCGCGTGCGCCACGTCGGCCAGCCCCTCGATGTCGGCGATCCCGCCGGACGGGTTGGCGACCGTCTCGGCGAAGACCAGCTTGGTGCGGTCGGTGATCGCGGCGGCGTAGGCCGCGGGGTCGTCCGCGGCGACGAAGGTGGTCTCGACGCCGAAGCGGCGCAGCGTGTTGTCCAGCTGGGTCAGCGTGCCGCCGTAGAGCTGCGCGCCCGCGACGATGTGGTCGCCCGCCCCGGCCAGCGCGGCGAAGGTGATGAACTCCGCGCCCATGCCGCTCGCGGTGGCGACGGCGCCGAGCCCGCCCTCCAGGCTGGCGATCCGCTCCTCGAAGCTCGCGACCGTCGGGTTCGCCAGCCGGGAGTAGACATTGCCGTACTTCTGCAGCGCGAACCGGGCGGCGGCGTCGGCGGTGTCGTCGAAGACGAAGGCCGCCGACTGGTAGATCGGCAGCGCCCGCGAACCGCTCACCGCGTCCGGGATGTTCCCCGCATGGATCGCCCTGGTCCGGAAACCGTATTCACGATCAGCCATGGGCCGCGACCCTACCGCAGCGACGGGCGTTCTCAGCCGAGCCGCACATCGACCGGAACCGAGTTGCGCAGGGTGTGCCCGACCGGGGAACTGGCCTGTACCTTGGCGTGCAGCTCGGCGATCTGCTCCGGGGTGGCGTCGGAGTCGATGGTCACCGTCGCGGTGATCGCGTCGAAGCCCGCGTGGCCCTCGGCCAGCCCCAGGAAGACGTGCAGATCCACGTCGCCGCGCAGATCGATCTTCAGGTCCTTCAGCTCGATCCCCGCCACCGTGGCATTGGCGGCGTACCCGACCGCCAGGCAGTTGCCGAGCGCGCCGAGCAGCTGCTCCACCGGGTTCGCCGCGGTATCACCGCCGCCCAGCGCGGCGGGCTCGTCCGAGGGGGCGGGCGCGAACTGCCGCACCCGCGACTCGGAGGCGAAGGCCCCCTTCCAGGCGACGTGCGCGGCCCAGGTGGTCTGCGCCTTCGCCGGATCCTGCTGAATGGCCTGCACCAGACCGCCGACCGCCTCGATGTCGACATTGTTCAGAACGGTATTCGCGGTCATCGTCCACTCCCTCGATAGCCAGGCCGTTGCGGTACTTCGCAGTGTCCCGACGTCGGAGCGGGGTTTGAACCCATTGACGCAGACTGAGTGAAACCTTGACGGGGCCCGGTGCGTTCGGGCAGGCGCTCCCCTACTCGCCGGAGAGATCGGCGGAGAGGTCGCGCACCGCCACGCCCTCCGGCACCTGGAACTCCTCGATCGGCTCCGGCCGGTCGTCGAACTCCAGGCGCAGCGCGCGGCAGATGGTGGCATGCATGTCGTACATGGCGGTGATGTAGGTGAGCTGCAGGATCTCCGGGTCGCTCAGGTGCTGCTTCAGGACGTCGACGACCCCGTCCGGCACCCGGCCGCCGTCCAGCACCAGCCCGTCGGTGTAGGCCAGCACCGCGCGCTCCAGCTCCGAGTAGGCGGTGCACACCTGCCAGTGCGGGATGGCGGCGATCTTCTCCTCCGGCATGCCGAGCGAGCGCATCTGCTTGCAGTGCTGGGAGTAGACGAACTGGCTGCCCCTGGCGTAGCCGGCCCGGCTCTGGCCGAGTTCGCGCAGCAGCGGGTCGAGCTGGGCGTTGCGGTAGAGCGCGAAGCCGCGCACGGCGTGCCGGAAGACATCCGGCGACTGGGCGAAGACGGTCCACCAGTCGCCCGGGGTGGCGTGGACGGTCCCGTGGTCGACGGCGGGATCCCGATCCGGGCCGAACAGGCGGTCGTAGTAGAACAGGATCTTCTCGTCGGTGACTTCGGCGCGGGGCACCTCACGCAGACGGGGCACGGTGATTCCTCTCGGAAGAAAAGGGGGTCAGGACGGGGTCGGGGTGCGGCGGTCGGCGGCGGTGCGCGGCTCGTGCGCGACATCGGCGTCGGTGAAGGTCCTGGTCCAGCAGGCGAATTCGAGCAGCACGCCGTCCGGGTCCTGGAAGTAGAAGGAGCGGACGAAGGTGCCGGGATGCACGTCGCGGGAGACGCCGCGGGCGCTGTCGTCGTGGTTCAGGACCGCGCTCACCTTGACGCCGTCGGCGGCGAGGCGGCGGAAGTACTCGTCGAACTGCTCCGGCGGCACCGCGAAGGCCACGTGGTTCATCGAGCCGACGGCGCTGGCCAGCTCGCCCTCGTCCGGCAGCCCCTTGGGCGCGGCCAGCCCCGGCGCGGCGTCCGGCGAGTCGGCCAGCCAGAAGAAGGCGATGGTGTTGCCGCCGCCGCAGTCGAAGAAGAAGTGCTGCCCCAGGTCGCCGGGGAGCTCGATGGTCTTGATCAGCGGCATGCCGAGCACGCCGGAGTAGAAATCGATGGTGCGGCGCATGTCCGCGCAGACCAGCGCGAGGTGGTTGATCCCCCGTAGCTCGTACTTGGTATTCGGCGTTCCCATGACGCTCCCTCCAACTGACTTGACAGTCATGTCATCTATAGGGAGAGTGTGGGTGTGTCCAAGACGTCTGTCAATACCGCCGAGACGCTCACCCCGCGCGGCCGCCGGACCCGGGAAGCGCTGCTCGCCGCCGCCCGCACCGTGTTCGAGACGGTCGGCTTCCTGGAGTGCCGGGTGGAGCTGATCGCGCAGGAGGCCGATGTCTCCTACGGCACGTTCTACCGCTACTTCGAGTCCAAGGAACACGTTTTCATGGAACTCAGCACCCAGCTCTTCGAGGACGTGCACCGCAGGCTGCCGCCGGACCCCGAGCTCTCCCCCGCCGAGCGGCTGATCAGCTCGAACCGCGCGTATTACCGGGCGTATCGGGCCAACGCGAAGATGATGGCGATCGTCGAGCAGGTCGCCACCTTCAACGAGGGCTTCCGCGAGCTGCGGCAGGAGCACCGCAGGCAGCTGGTCGACCGCACCTCGCGCGCCATCACCCGCTGGCAGCAGGAGGGGAAGGCCGCGCCGGGGCTGGATCCGGTGCTGGCGGCGCGGGCCATGGCCGCCATGCTGGACCACACCCTCTACCTCTGGCTCATCCAGGGCGACGCCGCCGACGAGGCCGCGCTGCTCGACACGCTCGACCAGATGTGCCTCGGCGCGCTCGGTCTCACCCCGGGGGCCGGGAAGTGACCGGCGCGCTGGACGGCATCCGGGTGCTCGAGCTGGGCACGCTGATCGCCGGGCCGTACTGCGGCAGGCTGCTCGGCGACATGGGAGCCGACGTGGTCAAGATCGAGGCGCCGGACCGCCCCGACCCGCTGCGCGACTGGGGGCAGGCCGCGGGCGGGCACCAGTACTTCTGGTCGGTGCACGCCCGCAACAAGCGCTGCGTCAGCCTCGATCTGCGCACCCCGGCCGGGCGCGCGGTCTTCCTCGAGCTGGTCGCGACCGCCGACGTGGTGGTGGAGAGCTTCCGCCCCGGCACGCTGGAGCGCTGGGAGCTGGGCTGGGACGTGCTCAGCGCGCTCTCCCCCGGCCTGGTGCTGGCCCGCGTCTCCGGGTACGGCCAGACCGGGCCGTACGCCGCCAGGCCCGGCTACGCCTCGGTGGCCGAGGGCATCAGCGGGCTGCGCTACCTGAACGGCTTCCCCGGGCAGGCGCCGCCGCGGCTCGCGCTCTCGCTCGGCGACACGCTGGCCGGGATGTTCGCCTTCCAGGGCGTACTGGCCGCGCTCTTCGCCCGCACCCGCACCGGGCGCGGGCAGGTCGTGGACGCCGCGCTCACCGAGGCGGCGCTGGCCATCCAGGAGTCGACGGTGCCGGACTACCACAAGACCGGCCACGTGCGGCAGCCGTCCGGCACCCGGCTGGACCGGGTCGCCCCCTCCAACCTCTACCGCAGCGCGGACGGGCTCTGGGTGATCATCGCCGCCAACCAGGACACGCTCTTCGCCCGGCTGGCGGGCGCCATGGGCCGCCCCGAGCTGGCCGCCGACCCGCGCTACGCCACGCACACCGCGCGCGGCGCCAACCAGGACGAGCTCGACGAGCTGATCGCCGCATGGGCCGGGAAGTTCCCGGCCACCGAGCTGATCGCGCTGCTCACCGAGCACCAGGTGGTGACCGGGCCGGTCAACACCGTCGCCGAGGTCATGGTGGATCCGCAGTTCACCGCGCGCGGGCTCTTCGTCGACCACGTCGACCCGTCCACCCGCCCCGGCGACCCCGACCACGACCCGGAGCCGGTCAAGGGCGTCGGGGTGATCCCGCGGCTCAGCGAGACCGCGGGCGGGGTGCGCTGGGGCGGGCCGAGCAGGCCGGGCACGCACACCGACGAGGTGCTCACCGAGGTACTCGGCTACGACCCGGACCGGCTGGCCGCGCTGCGCGAACAGGGGACGATCGCATGACACCCGAGGTCGAGATCCGCGAGGTCGGCCCGCGCGACGGGCTGCAGATCGAGGAGCCCATCCCCACCGCGGCCAAGCTGGAGCTGATGGCGGCGCTGGCCGCGACCGGGGTACGCCGGATCGAGGCCACCTCGTTCGTCTCGCCGCGGGCGATCCCCGCGCTCGCCGATGCCGAGGCGGTGGCCGCGGAGCTCGGCAACTGGCCCGAGGTCGCGTTCTCCGCGCTGGTGGCCGGGATGGGCGGGGTGTGCCGCGCCCTGGCCGCGGGCGTCACCGACCTGGAGTACGTGGTCTCCGCCTCGGATGGCCACAGCCGGGCGAATGTCGGCCGCAGCGTGGAAGATTCGATCGCGCTGATCGCGCCGATCGCCGAGCGCGTGCACGCGGCGGGCGGCAGCCTCGAGGTGATCGTGGCGATCGCCTTCGACTGCCCGTTCGACGGCCGCACCCCGCCCGCCCGCGTCGCCGAGATCGCGAGGCGCGCCGCCGATTCCGGCGCCGACTCGCTCGCCGTCGCGGACACCGTCGGCACCGCGACCCCGGTGCGCACCACCGACGTCCTCACCCGGGTCCGCACCGCGGTCCCCGAACTCGCGCTCGGCATCCACCTGCACGACACCCGCGGCCAGGGGCTCGCCAATGCCTGGGCCGCCTACACGCTCGGCGTCCGCCGCTTCGACGCCTCGGTGGGCGGGCTCGGCGGCTGCCCCTTCGCCCCCGGCGCCAGCGGCAATATCGCCACCGAGGAGCTGGCCTACCTCTTCGAGGACGGCGGCATTGCCACCGGCATCGACATCGCCGCGGTGCTCGACGCCGCCCGGCTGGCCGGGCGGCTGCTCGGCAAGCCGGTCGGCAGCGCCCTGCTCGCCGCGGGCGGCCCGCTGGTGCCCGCCGGTCGCCCCTGATCCACCCCGGAACGGAGTCACCCCATGAACGACCTGGCCGACCGCTTCTTCGCGGCCGTGTGCGCGGGCGATACCGCCACCCTCACCGAGCTGTACGCGCCGGACGCGCGGATCTGGCACAACGACGACGGGCGGGAGCAGACCGTCGAGGAGAACCTGCGCATCCTGCGCTGGCTGGGCCAGAACCTGGACGACATGCGCTACGAGGAGATCCGGCGGCATCCGCTGGCCGACGGCTTCGCCCAGCAGCACGTGCTGCGCGCCACCCTGCCCGGGCACGGGCCGGTGCAGGTGGCGGCGAGCCTGTTCGTCCGGGTCGCGGACGGCCGGATCACCAGGATCGACGAGTACCTCGACTCCGCCGCCGCCGCGCCGCTGCGCACCGCGCGGCAGCGATGAGCGCCGAGCTGCGCTCCCGCATGCGGGAGTTCGTCGACGGCGCGGTGATCCCGGCCGAGCCGGTGCTGATCGCGGGCGGCGAGCCCGCCGAGGCAGCGCTGGCGGAGCTGCGCGCCGACGCGAAGGCGCGCGGGCTGTGGGCGCTCGGGCACCCGGCCGAGGTGGGCGGCGGCGGGGTGCCGTTCCTGGAGTTCGTGTACCTGAACGAGATCATCGGCCGCTCCGAGTTCGGCCAGCTCGCCGTCGGCTCGGTCTCCATGCAGGACACCCTCATGCTGCACCTGCACGGCACCGACGAGCAGCGGGCGCGCTGGATCCCGCCCATGGTCGCGGGCGAGGTGCTGCCCTCGGTGGCGCTCACCGAACCCGGGGTGGCGGGCTCCGACCCGACCCTGATCGAGACCCGCGCCGAACTCGACGGCGACACCTGGGTGATCAACGGGCACAAGTGGTTCACCACCGGCGCGGCCGAGGCCGGGTACTGCACCGTCTTCGCCCGCACCGAGCCGGACGAGACGCCGCCGCACGGCCGGATCAGCGCCATCCTGGTCCCCGCCGGGACCCCCGGCTTCGAGATCCTGCGCGCCATCCCGACCATGGGCCACGACCCCAGCGACCACTACGAGGTGCGGCTCACCGATGTCCGGGTGCCCGCCGCGAACCTGCTCGGCGCCCGCGGCCGCGGCTTCGCCGTCGCCCAGGACCGGCTCGGGCCCGGCCGCATCTTCCACTGCATGCGCTGGCTCGGCCAGGCGCAGCGCGCCTACGAGCTGCTCTGCGAACGCGCCAACTCGCGCTACGCGCACGGCTCGCTGCTCGCCGAGAAGGGCGAGGTGCACCGGTACGTCGCGGAGTCGGCGGCGCAGATCCAGGCGGCCAGGCTCATGACGCTGGACGCGGCGCGCGCCATGGACGCGGGCGAGGACGCCAGGGTGCGGATCGGGCTGATCAAGTTCTGGGGCGCGCGCATGCTGCACGACGTGGTGGACCGGGCCATCCAGGTACACGGCGCGCTCGGCCTCACCGCCGACACCCCGCTGGAGCGGATGTACCGGCAGGCGCGCTACGCCCGGGTCTACGACGGCCCGGACGAGGTGCACCGCATGTCCACCGCACGGCGCCTGCTGCGCTCGCCCGAGGCGGCGCCGTGGCGCTGACCCTGCGGGCGGGGGTCGCGGCGCTGCTCGGGGTGCCGGTGGGCGAGCCGCGACAGTTGACCGGTGGCGCCAGCCGGGAGACCTGGGCGTTCCCCGGCGAACGGCCCGCGGTGCTGCGCCGCGACCCGCCGGGGCACGGCGATGCCGCGCGGATGCGCGCGGAGGTGGCCTGCCTGCGCGCGGCCGCCGCGGCCGGGGTGCCGGTGCCCGCGGTGCTCGCCGCCGGGGACACCGCGCCCGGCATCGAGGCGCCGTTCATCCTCACCGAGCACGTCGCCGGTGAGGCGCTGCCGCGGAAACTGCTGCGGGACCCCGGGTTCGACGCCGTGCGTCCGCAGCTGGCCTGCGAGCTGGGCCGGGTGCTCGGCGCGATACACGGCACGCCGGTCGAGACGCTCGGCATGCTCGACGACACCGACCCGCTGGACGCCATCGAAGCCGTCTACCGCGACCTCCGCGACCCCCGCCCCGCGGTGGAGGCAGCGCTGCACTGGCTGCGCGAGCACCGCCCGGCCGATCGGCCGCGGGCCCTGGTGCACGGCGACTTCCGGCTCGGCAACCTGCTCGTGGACGGCACCGGCGTGCGCGCCGTCCTGGACTGGGAACTCGCCCACCTCGGCAACCCCATCGAGGACCTGGGCTGGCTCTGCGTCCGCGCCTGGCGCTTCGGCGCGCAGCCGCCGGTCGCGGGCGTCGGCACCCGCGAGCAGCTGCTCGACGGCTACGCCGCGGTGACCGGCTTCCGCCCCGACCCGGCCGAGCTGCACTGGTGGGAGGCGTACGGCACGCTGCGCTGGCTGGTACTGAGCCGCTTCCAGGCGGAGCGGCACTTCAGCGGCGCCGAACCCGCGCTCGAGCTGGCCGCCATCGGCCGCCGGGTCTGCGAATCGGAGTACGACCTGCTCGCCGTCCTCGGCCTGCTCGTCGACGTCCCCGCCCCCGACCCGGTGCCGTACGCGGCACCGCTGCACGGCAGACCCACGCTCCCCGAACTCCTCGACCTGGTGGCGGGCACGCTCGCCGACGACCTCACCGTGGCCACCGACCGCGAGCGCTACCTGCTGCGCATCTGCGTCTCGCTGCTGCGCACCGCGGGCCGCGAGCTCGCCGCGGGCGACGGCGTCGCGGTGCCGGAGGCCGAGCTGGCCGAGCGGCTGCGCACCGGCGCCGCGCGCTACCGCGACGACGCCGTACGACATGCGATGTCAGCCGCCGTCCTCGCCCGCGTCCGCGTCGTCAACCCGCGCCACGCGGGCGAGTAGCCCGCTCCCGACAGCCGGGAAGGTGGGCGCCGCCGGACCTCCTATCCGCGGCCGCCGCGCACACGTCCCTACCCCTGCGCGGGCGAGAACCACTCGCGCAGATCGCGTTTCAACACTTTCCCGGTAACGTTGCGCGGCAGCGCGTCGACGAACTCCACCCGCCGCGGCACCTGGAACCCGCCCAGGTGCTCGCGGCAGTGCGCCACGATCTCGGCGCGGGCCGCCGAGGCACCCGCGCGCAGCACGACGACGGCGCAGACCAGCTCACCCCAGGTGTCGTCGGGAATCCCGATGGCCGCCGCCTCCGCGACGGCGGGGTGCCGGTACAGCACCTCCTCGACGCTCAGCGAGGCCACGTTCTCCCCGCCGCTGATGATCAGGTCCTTCATCCGGTCCACGACGTAGACGAACCCCTCCGCGTCCCGGCGCACCAGGTCACCGGTGTGGAACCAGCCGTCGGTGAAGGCGGCCGCGGTGGCCTCCGGGTCACGCCAGTACCCGGCCATGACCTGGTCGCCGCGCACCACCAGCTCCCCGACCTCGCCCACCGGCACCTCGTGCAGCTCCGGGTCCACGATCCGGATGTCCGCGAGCGGCATCGGTTTCCCCGCGGCCGCGAGCAACCCGGGCTCGCCGTTCGCCGCGCGGCGGTGCTCGGCCTCGTCGAAGTGCAGCACATTGCCGGCCAACTCGGTCATGCCCATGCCCTGGAAGAAGTCGCAGCCGAGGCGGTCGAGCCCGGCGCGCAGCACCGGCGCCGGAATGGCGGACGAGCCGTAGCCGACGGCCCGCAGCGAGCTCAGGTCGTGCTCGGCCAGCGCCGGATCCTGCAGCAGGAAGTTGATCATCGTCGGCGCCAGCCCAGTCTGCGTCACCTGCCACCGCTGCACCAGCCGCAGGAAGGTCGCGGTGTCGTAGCCGCGCAGGAAGCCGACGGTGCTGCCGACCAGGTGGTTGATGACGGTCACGTACCCGCCGACGTGGCAGAGCGGGAAGCAGAACAGGAACACCGTGTCCGCCCGCACCGACCACCGCATCGCCGAGGAGGTGACGGCGGCGAGCAGGTTGCGGTGCGTGAGCACGGCGCCCTTGGGCTTGCCGGTGGTGCCGCTGGTGTACACCAGCCAGGCCGGGTCCTCCGGCTCCGGGCGCACGGCGGGCACCGCGGCCGGGGCGGCGGCGGTGAATTCGGCCCAGCCGAACCGGTCCGGCCCCGCCTCGCCGCCGATCACGACCACGGTGCGCACCGACGGCATCCGCTCCCCGGCCCGCCGCAGCGCGGGCAGCAGCTCGGCGGTCACCACCAGCACGCTCGCCTCGGCGTGCTCGACGAGCTGCGCCACCTGGTCCGGGTGCAGCCGGACGTTGAGCACGGTGAGCGCCATGCCCGCCATCGGGACGCCGTAGTAGCAGTCGAAGTACTCCAGGCAGTTGCCCGCCAGGATCGCCACCCGGTCCCCCGGCGCGGCCACCCCGAGCAGCGCGTTCGCCAACCGGCGGCAGCGGTCCCGCAGCTCGGCGTAGGTCACCGCCTCGTCCTCGAAGCGCAGCGCGATCCGCTCCGGGTGCTTGCGCGCGCCGTACTCCACGATGTCGCTCAGGATCATGCCGCGTGCTCCTCCGACCACTCTGACGTGACAGTCATGTCAACTAACGGAGTGTGCCGCCGAACACAGCGGGGTGTCAACACTTCGATATCGGCTTCGGAGGCTGCGCTCCTACACCGCGGCGCGGCCGACCGGGCTCAGCCGAGCAGCTTCGCGTCGAGCTCGGCAAGGTACGCGCGGCCGTAGCGGCCGTTCTCCAGGGTCTCGATCAGCACCGGCGGCAGGTCGGGGGCCACCTGCGCCGAGCGGGCGGCGGCGGCCAGCGCGATGGTCGCGACGGTGTCCACGTCCCCGGTGAAGGAGATGCAGCGGCGCAGCAGCTCGCTCGCGGAGGTGCTGGCCGCCAGCGCGGTGAGCGCGGCGGCCACGCTCATCCGCCCCTTGCTGCCGACCTTGCCGTGCCACGGCCGCGCCCACCCGTCGGGGACGTGGCCGTCGATCCAGGCGCCGATCCGCGGCAGCGGGCCGAGGTCGTAGTGGGTGTAGTGCACGGCGAGCGCGGCGGCCTGCGCGGCGGCGATGCCGTCGGGGGTGTCGTGCGTGACGGCGGCCTGCACGCGGGCGTGGTGCAGCACGTCGGCGACGGTGGGGAGCAGGCCGATCGGAGCGGCGCGCATGGCGGCGCCGCTCTTGTCGCTGTCCGGGCGGATGCGGCGCAGGAAGTCGGCGCCGTCCTCGACGGTCAGCATGAAGTCGTGGAAGCGGCCCGCGTACCCCGCGCGCGGGTCGCGCCGGAAAGCGGTGACGAAGCGGTCGGCGAGGTGCTCCGGGGTCCACGGGTCGCCCGCGACCATGAGCTCGGCAACGGCCAGCGTCATCTGGGTGTCGTCGGTGTACCGGCCGGGGCCGATCCCGAGGTGGGTCGGGTGCTGCACGTAGCCGCGCAGCGTGTTGTGCGTGGCGACGAACTCCGGTGGGGCGTACTCGAACCCCGCGCCGTACGCATCCCCCACCGCCAGCTCGATCAGCATCGGATCATGGTGGCAGACAGGCGGTTGTCCGTCGATCGGATTCCCCGGCACGTGCAGCGCGAACAGCCATCCGCGCATCCGGTCAGGCCGTAGCCGGACCAGGGTGGCGGATTCAGTCCCGCCGCTCTTCCGGGTCGTCCGGGTCCGCGTTCGGCGGCACGGAGTAGGCGGGCACGTCGACCTCGGGGTTCTCCGGGGCCTGCTGCTCGGTGGGATCGGCGTCCAGTGGGGTGATCTCCGGTGTGGTCACCGCGGCGTGCTACCCCGGATTCCGGGTCGTACTCCTCGGTATCGCGTGCAGTGTCACATCGCAGACTGTGCGCGAACGGATCTCGGCGGTCAGGTAGGTGTGCTCGGGCTGCCGCCTGCGGTCGGTGGGCGAGCCGGGGTTGAGCAGCCGCAGGCCGGTGTCGGCGGTGCTGTCCCACGGGATGTGGCTGTGCCCGAAGATCAGCACGTCGGTGTCGGGGAAGGCGCGGGCGCAGCGGCGCTCCCGGCCCGCGGCGGCGCCGGTCTCGTGCACGACGGCGAGGCGGACCCCGTCCAGCTCGGCGCGGGCGACCTCGGGGAGCCGGGCGCGCAGCGCGGGGCCGTCGTTGTTGCCGTACACCGCGATCAGCCTGGCGCTGCGGGCCGTCAGCTCGTCCAGCAGCGCGGGATCGACCCAGTCGCCCGCGTGCACCACCACGTCGGCGGCCTCGACCGCCCGCCAGAGCACCGGCGGCAGCCCGCGGGCCCGCTTCGGGACGTGCGTGTCGGCCATCGCGAGCAAGCGCATCGGGAAACCCTAGCGAACGGGGCCCGGCTACGCCCCCGTGCCGAGCAGCAGGTTGTCCAGGTGTCTGCGCAGCGGGATCCCGACCTCGAACCCGGCCGACGCGGCGGCGCAGAGCCCGCGGGCCAGCTCGGTGACGGCGACCCCGGTCTCGGCGGCCCGCCACTCCAGGATCCCGGCCGCCCGCTCCGCGTCGATCCCGTAGACCGTCATGAGCATCCCCGCCGCCTGCTCGACCACGCCGCGGCCGCGGGCGTAGGCGGGCAGTGCCTCGTCGACCGCGGCGCGCTGCTCGGCGGCGAGAAGCTCGGTGAGGTCGACGGTGTACCCGTCGGCGCCGAGCGGGGTCCCGTCGGCGTCCAGGACGGCGTCACCCACCACCACGACCGTGCGGCCCCCCAGCCGCAGCCGCAGGCAGAACCGGCGGCCGCTGCGCAGGGCGGTGGTGAGCGCGGCCCGGTCGTCGGGGTGCACCGCCTCCGGGTTCGGGCAGCCGCCGGAGCGGTGCTCGAAGCGCGCGGCGCGGGGGGCGTCGGGGCGGGTCACGCGGCGGTCCCCTGCGGGCACACCGCCGCTTCAGGTTTGTTGCTCATCTCGTTTTCACTATCGGTCCCGGCACCGACATGTTGCGGTGTCGCCGACCACAGCGTCATCCGCGCGCCGAGCGGTAGAGCCGCCGCACCACGTCCTCGATCTCCGGCTCCTCGATGGTCAGGTCGCGCACCTCGGCGCGCGCGGAGACCGCGGTGAGCAGCTGCGCCGCGGTGCTGCGCTCGGCGTCGAAGGCGAGCCGCTGGCGCATTCCGCCCGCCTCGCTGCCGATCAGGGTGGCGCCGGGGATGTCGGTGAGGTCGGGGGTGGGGGCGGTGAGGTCGACCACAAGCACCCGGCGCGCGCCGACGGTCCCGGCCAGGCCGGCGAGCGAGCCGTCGTAGGCGAGGCTGCCGCGGTCGACCACGAGCACCCGGTCGCAGAGCCGCTCGATATCGCCCATGTCGTGCGTGGTGAGCAGCAGCGTGGTGCCGCGCTCGGCCCGCTCGGCGCGCAGGAACTCGCGCAGCCGCTGCTTGGAGAGCACGTCGAGGCCGATGGTCGGCTCGTCCAGGATGATCAGCTCCGGCGAGTGCAGCAGCGCGGCGGCCACCTCGGCGCGCATCCGCTCCCCCAGCGAGAGCTGCCGCACCGGTGTGGCCAGCGTCTCCGTCATCTCCAGCTGCTCCACCAGCGCGTGCGTGCGCTTGCGCGCGGCGTCCGGGTCGAGCCGGTGCACCGCCGCGAGGATCGCGAAGGATTCGCGCAGCGGCAGGTCCCACCAGAGCTGGGAGCGCTGCCCGAACACCACCCCGATCCGGCTCGCCAGCTCGCGCCTGCGCCGCACCGGCTCCAGCCCGCAGGTGCGGACCGTGCCCGAGGTCGGCACCAGGATGCCGGTGAGCATCTTGATGGTGGTCGACTTGCCCGCGCCGTTGGCGCCGATGTAGCCGACGGCGGCGCCGCGCTCGATCGAGAAGCTCATGGCGTGCACCGCGGTCACCACCTCGCGCCTGCGCAGCGCGCCGCGTCCCCGTCCACGCCGGACGAACTGCCTGGTCAGCTCGGTGACCTCGATGATCGGGTCGGTCATTCAGCCGCCCCCTCCCTGGTAGTGCCGAGTTCCCACCCGCCACAGCGCCAGCCCGAGCAGCCAGGCCCAGAGCGCGGCCACCGGCGTCAGCCAGGCCAGCCAGGAGGGCAGCAGCGCGGGGCCGGGCAGCCCGAGCAGCGCGAGCGTGGGCAGGTAGGCGGTGAAGGCCACCGGGATGGCGAAACCGAAGAGCAGCCGCAGCCCGGTCGGGAAGACCGAGGCGGGCAGGCTCGCGGCGTAGGAGCCGCCGTAGGTGAAGCTGTTGGTCAGCTCGGCGCCGTCGATCAGGAAGAACTGGCAGCCCGCCGCCGCGACGAAGAGCCCGGCGAAGAGCGCGGTCCCGGAGACCACGGCGAGCAGCAGCAGCGCGACCGCGCCCGCGGACCAGTCGATGTCGTTGCGCAGCAACCCGATCGCGAGCACCGTGAGCGCCACGGTGGCCCTGGCGAAGCGGCGCAGCGAGATGTCGCCGGTGATCAGCTGCAGCAGCAGCGGCTGCGGGCGCAGGTGGTAGATGTCGAGCCTGCCGAGCCGGATCAGCGTGGGCAGCGTGTCCAGGTGCCCGAAGAGCACCTGCGCCAGCGCGAAGCCGGTGTTGCTCAGCCCGAAGAGCAGCAGCGCGGCGTCCAGGTCCAGCCCGCCGAGCACCCCGACGGTATGGAAGACAACCCACACCTCCGCGAACTCGGCCAGCCCGACCACCAGCGAGCCGAACAGCTCGCTCGCGAAGGAGAGCCGGTACGCGCGCTGCGCGCGCAGCCGCGAAGCGAGCACGGCGGCATAGGGTCTGGTCCACGGCCCCACCGGCGCCTCAGCCACCCTGCACCTCCAGCTTGCGCCTGCCCGCCGCCAGCAGCGCCTGCCCGAGCGCCGCCACGGCCAGGACCCAGAACAGCTGCACCCCGACGACGCCGAGCGCCGCGGTGCCGGAGACCCGGCCGGAGAGCACGTCCACCGGCGCCTGCAGCACCGAGGGGAAGGGGGTGGCGGTGGCGATCGCGCGCAGCCAGTCCGGGAAGAGGTGCACCGGGACGAAGAGCCCGGCGAGGAACGAGCCGAGCACCTGGTGCAGCGTGCGCAGCCCGCGGGTCTCCACCACCCAGAAGCCGACAAGGGCGGTGACGAACAGCGCCAGCGACGAGACGGCGATGCCGAGCAGCACGCTCACCAACCCGAGCAGGTAGGTGACCGGGGTGTCCGGCAGCTCCAGGCCGCCGTAGACCAGCGCGCCCACCGCGACGGTCGGCAACCCGCGCGGCAGCAGGGTGCAGGCGCCACGGCCCAGGTCGCCTGCGAGCGTGGCGAGCTGCAGGTCGACCGGGCGCAGGAAGTCGACCGCGATGTCGCCGCTGCGCACCCGCTCGCCCAGCTCGACGCCGGTCTCGGTGAAGAGCACCGCGCCGAGCAGCCCCTGCGAGATCCACACGTAGGCGCCGATGCTGCCCGCGTCGTAGCCGCCGAAGGAGCCCGCCGAGCCGACCGCCGCCAGCAGCACCGCGCCGCGCAGCAGCCCGAAGACGCTGTTGGTGAACATCCCGGCGAAGAGCGCCAACTTGTACTGCCACTGCCTGCGGAACCCGGCCACCGCGAGCCGCCAGTAGGCCGCGGCGGCGGAGCGCCGGAGCAGCGCGACGGCAGGCACCGCTCCCCCCTCCCCGAGCCGGACACGAAGCGAGCACATTACCCGCTCGGTGCCGGACTCGGACAGCGAATCGTCCGCGGCGCGCGCTGACCGAACCGGCCGAACAGCCCGCGATCCCATGTCGGCCGATTCGGTGGTCCCCTAAGCTGAGCGACGCTCATTTTCGGGTTCCGGCAGGCGGGAGACGGTGATGCCGACGAAGGCGGCCGCGCAGCGGCGACGCCCCACCCAGGACCGGGCCAAGGCGACCAGGGAGCACATCCTCGACACCGCCGCCCGGCTCTTCGGCGAGCGCGGCATCGCGGGCACCTCGACGAACCGGATCGCGGCCGAGGCCGGGGTCAGCATCGGCACCGTCTACCGCTACTTCGCCGACCGCTCGGTGCTGGTCGAGGAGCTGCTGTCGCGGCTGCTGGCGTCGGTGGAGCAGCGCTTCACCCAGCGCATGTTCGACCTCTCCGGGAAGGACGCTCCCGACGTCTGGGTCGACATCCTCACCGTCATCACCGACGAACTCGTCCAGAACGCCGCGCTGGTCCGCGCACTGGTGGCGGGCGTGCAGTTCTACAGCAGCGGCATCCCGGAGTTCGAGCCCCGGCTGCGGCTGCTGGTGAAGGTGCTGATCATCCAGCTGCTCGGCCCCGGCGACGACCACCGCTACGACGTGATGACCTTCGTGCTGATCAACACCGGTTTCGCGGCGGCGCTGCGCACCTCGGCGCTGGAGGTGGACGGCCCCGCGCGGCACGAGGCGATCGAGATGACCGGCCGCATGATCGGCGCCTTCCTGGAGTCGGAGGGCGCGGCGCCCGCGCGCTCGGCACAGAAGTGAGCACTTCTCACGTTTCTGGCCGCAGCGGCCGCGCGGCGGGCCACCGACGGCGCTGTTCGGACTGGTCAGGCCGGGCCCGGGGAGTCCCGCACAGTCATCTGTAAAGCGGAGTAGCAGGTGAGTCGGCGGGGGCCCTACCGTGTTCCACACCACATTCGGTCCGGGACGAGGAGGTCCGCCGTGACGGTCGAGAGCATCGCTCACCTCACCCTCGAACGAGATCCGCAGGTCCTGGCCAGGAGGCTCACCGCGCGGCTCACCGAGGCGGGCGCGCTCGGCGCCGCGGCCGCGGAGAGCGCGCAGACCGCCACCGTGGTGCGCATGTGCCTGAAGTGGGCCGTGCTGCGGCTGGAGGGGAGGCCCGCACCCGAGCGCACCGACCGGCTCGCCGCCGCCGCCGCGGGCTGGGCCAGGGCGGGCGTGCCGATCGAGACGGTGCTGCACGCCGTGCACGTCGGCTTCGAGCACGGCCTCGACCTGCTCTTCGGCGGCCGGGGGGCGGCCGAGCGGGCCGATATCGTCGCGGGCGCCTTCGTCAGCCTGGAGCTGTTGAACCTGGTCACCGCGACGGTCAGCAAGGCCTACGTCCGGGAGTGCCGGGAGGGCGCGCTGGCGGAGCGGACCGCCGCGCACACCCTGACCTCGATGCTGCTCGGCGGCCACCCCACCTCGGCCATGGCGCGGGCCCGCGGCGTCCGGCTGGCCGAGCGGTACGCGGTGCTCGCGCTCGCCATCCCGCCGCACCCGGACGAGAGCAGGCCGCAGCTGGACGGCCGGGTGGTCGCCCGGCGCAAGCTGCGCCGGGTGCAGTCCGGGCTCGCCGACCTGTTCGGCACCGCCGCGCTCTCGCTGCTCTCGGTGGACGGCGGCACCGTCCTGCTGCCCGCCGACCACCCCGCGGCGGCCGAGCTCGAGACCGTGGTGCGCACGCTGGCGGCCGCGGCCAGGGTCCCGCTCACCGCGACGGTGGTCGAATCGCGGCCGGACCGGGTCGCCACCGCGGTGCAGGACGCGCACGAGCTGCTCGACATCGTCGAGCAGTCCGGCGGCGGCCCCGGGCTGCACCGCTTCCAGGACCTGGCACTGCAGTACCAGCTGACCAGGCCGGGGCTCGGCCGCGAGCTGCTCGGCACCAGGATGCGACCGCTGCTCGGCCACCCGGACCTGCTGGAGACGCTGCGCGTGCACATCGGCAACGACCTGAGCAGGCGGCGCACGGCCGAGCAGCTGCACATCCACCCGAACACCCTCGACCACCGGCTGCGCCGGGTCGGCGAGATCACCGGGCTGGACCCGACCGACCCGCGCCAGCTCTGGTACCTGCGCTCCGCGCTGGTGGTCTGCGCGGATCAGCGACCGGCGCGCCAGCGCGCGATCGCCCGGCCGATCTCGGTGGCGGGCGGCTCGGCGTAGAGCCACTCCCGCGCCAGGGTGTGCCAGTTCGCGGTCACCTCGAGCTGGCCGAGCAGCGCGAAGGTGAACAGGTCGGCGCGCCGGGAGAAGACGTGCTCCGGCGGGAGCAGCTGGTGCCGCATCCCGCGGAACTCCGCCGCGCGCGGGTCGACGGCGAGCACCACCGCCCCGGTGGCGAGCTCCGGGGTGACGGTGATCGGCTCGTCCACCAGGTGCCAGCCCGCCGCGGCCAGGACGTACTCCAGGCACTCGTCCTCGGTGACGCCCGCCGCCGGGTCGATGATGCCGCGCCCGACCCAGGCGGCGTACAGGTCGGCGGCGCGCTGCTCCCCCGCCGCGCGCAGGCAGGAGCGCTCGAAATCCACGTCGGCCGGGTTCATCCGGTCGTACAGCCCGAAGTCGACGAAGGCCACCCGGCCGTCCCGCGCCAGCAGCACGTTGCCGGGGTGCGGGTCGCCGCAGAACTCGAAGTCGTGGAAGAGCGAGCTGATGTAGAAGCGGTAGATCAGCTCGCCGCAGCGGTTCCGCTCCGCCGCGGGCAGCGTGCGCATGTGCTCGAAGGAGTGGCCGTCGACCAGCTCGGTCACCAGCACCCGCGCGGTGCAGTACTCCAGCAGCGCATCCGGAACCAGGATGAACGGGTGGCCGCGGTAGCGCTCGGCGACCCGGTGCTGGGTGCGCGCCTCGCGCGGGTAGTCGAGTTCGTTGGAGATGCTGCGCGCCACCTCGGCCAGCACGTCGTTGTCGGCGGCGCTGGGCAGCGCCGAGCGCCACAGCGCGGAGAAGACCTCGAGGTTGCGCAGGTCGGCGCGGATCGCCTCCTCGACCCCCGGGTACTGCACCTTCACCGCGACCGCGCGGCCGTCGCGCAGCACGGCCCGGTACACCTGCCCGATCGAGGCCGCCGCGATCGGCTCCTCGTCGAACTCGGCGAAGACCCCGGACAGCGGCCCCAGCTCGTCCTCGAGCACCTGCCGCATGCCCGCGAAGGGCACCGCGGGCACCCGGTCGCGCAGCTCGGCCAGCTTGGCCCGGAACAGCTCCCGGTGCGACTCCGGCACCAGCTCCAGGTCGAGCACGGAGAGCATCTGGCCGAGCTTCATGGCCGCGCCCTTCATGCCGCCGAGCACCGTCACCAGCTGCTGCGCCGCGGCCAGCGCGGAGCGCTCGGCGAGCGCCAGGCGCGCCTCCTCGGTGCGGCCGATCATGGCCAGCCGCACCCCGGCCCCGCGCACCGCCTGCCCGGCCGCCAGCCTGCCGAGCCTGCCGCCCCGGCCCAGCCGCGTCCTCGGCACCCGATCGGCCACCGCGGTCACCTCCTCGTGTCCGCCGCCCTGCGTCCGGGCGCGCCGTTATTCTCGGCGCCCCGGCCCGCGCTTGTCGACCGGCACCGACCGGAGCGGACAGCGCTTTCTGTCCACGGAACGAAACACCCGCGCCGGGGTGATCCGTGATGCGAAGACCGGCGCTTCGGCCCGATTGGCCACCGGCCCCCGCGGTAGCCGACGGGTTGTCGCCTCTCCACCCGCGAGCCCGCCGAGTGGGGACAACCGGGAAAGCGAGGATCTCGATGACACTCGTCGCAGCTCACGACAGCTCCACCGCGCGCCGCAGCCAGCGGGGCACCGACAGCTACGACGGGATCGAGCCGCTGCTGGCCGAGCTCGCCGCCATGGCCGACGACGACCCGGGCAGGCCCGCGCTGCGCGAGCGGATCATGCGCCGCTGCCTCCCCCTGGCCGACCACATCGCCCGCCGCTTCACCGGCCGCGGCGAAACCTACGACGACCTGCACCAGAGCGCATCGCTCGGGCTCGTCCTCGCGGTCGACCGCTACGACCCGGTGCGCGGCACCAGCTTCCTCGCCTTCGCGGTGCCGACCATCATGGGCGAGGTGCGCAGGCACTTCCGCGACCACACCTGGGCGGTCCGGGTGCCGCGCCGGGTCAAGGAGACCCAGCTCGCCATCGGGCCGGTCATCGAGAAGCTGTGCCAGGAGCACGGCCGGATGCCGACCGCCATCGAGATCGCCATGGCGATGAATGTCGACCTGCTCGAGGTCACCCAGGCGCTGATGGCCGGTAATGCCTACCGCACCAACTCGCTCGACGCCGCCGCGGACGACGACGAGAACTCGGTGGCCGCGCAGGTCACCGAGACGCTCGGCGACGTCGACCCCGCGTACGACATCACCGACGACGCGCTCGCCGTCGCGCCGCTGCTGCGCGACCTTTCCGAGCGCGACCGGCGCATCCTGCACCTGCGCTTCTTCGAGAACAACACGCAGTCCCAGATCGCGAAGGAGCTCGGCGTCTCCCAGATGCACATCTCCCGCATCCTGGCCCGCACCCTCGCCACCCTGCGCGACCGGGCGCTGCGGGACTGATCAGGCGGCGGGGTGGCGGCCCGGCACGGCCGGGTGGAACCGCTCGCGGTGCCTGCGGACGGGCCGCGCCGCTACTCGGAGCCGCGGTTCGCCGTCACCGGGATCTCCCAGCGCATGCTGACCCGCACCCTGCGCCTGCTGTGCGAGGACGGGCTGCTCACCAGGACCTCGACCGGAACCGGAGCGCGCTCAGTTGAGCTGGGCCTGCGCGCGGCGCAGGTAGGCGGTGTCGCGGCGCTGGTCCTCGGTGTCCGCGTCGCGCAGCGTGCGGCGACGGTTCTCGCACGCCACGGCGCGCAGCAGGGTGTCGAGCTGGCGGTGGGTGCGGCCGTGCGCGCAGTGGCCGTCGAGGTCGTGCCAGCGATGCCAGGAGTTCTGCCACTGCATCGGCGCGACCACGTACTTGACCGGCAGGTCGCCGGTCGCGCGGCCGGGATGTGTCGGGCTCATCTCCTCCACCGTAGACCTGTCGGGTGACAAATGATGCGCGACAGCCGGGCATTGAGGTTTGCCGCACTATTGCCTGCCAGCCCATGCGACCCGGAGCGAACCGTCATATGGTCTGTTGCGGCAGGGTTCGGCGGTAACTCCGGACTTGCTATCTCGGATACCGGTTCCGTCGCGAGCCCCGTCACAGCGGGGCCCGCGGCGGCATCCGCGGGTCAGCGGCCGCGCCGCTCCATCAGGGCCGCGAGCCCGTCCAGGATCCGCTCGATCCCGAAGGCGAGCGCGCCCTCGCCGCCCGCGACCGCCCCCTCCTCGCCGAATGCCGCCACGGTGGCCGGGTAGCGCTCGGCCGCGGTCGCGAGCCCGGTGTCGGCCAGCGCGGTGAGCGCCGCCTCCATCCAGGCCATCTCGTTCGGCCCGACCGGCCGCGACCCCACCGCGACCTCCAGCGCCCATGGGTGCGCGCGGAACCGCTCGTAGAGCGTCGCGCACCAGCGGCTCAGCCCGGCCCGCCAGTCGCCCGCGGGCAGCTCGGGCGGCTCGCCGAGCGCGGTGTCCAGCATGAGCGCGACCAGCTCGGCCTTGCCCGGCACGTACCGGTACAGCGACATCTTGGTGAAGCCGAGCCGCTCGGCCAGGCGCTGCATGGAGAGCGTGGCCAGGCCGTCGGCATCGGCGAGCGCGATCGCCTCGGCCGCGATGCGCTCCGGCGTGAGTGCGGGTTTCGGGCCGCGGGTGGGGCGGCGCTCGACACCCCAGAGCCGCTCGAGGGCGCACAACGACCGTCCTCGTCTCGGGCGCGGGCATCGCCGGGCCCGCCCTCGCCTACTGGCTGCACCGCTTCGGTTTCGAGGTCACCGTCGTCGAGCGGGCCCCCGCGCTGCGCTCCGGCGGCCAGGCCGTCGACTTCAAGGGCCGCACGCAGCGCACCGTGCTGGAGCGCATGGGCGTGTGGGACGACATCGTGCGGGTACGGACCGGCACCACCGACACCGTCTTCGTGGACGCTCGCGGCCGCGAGCTGGCGACCATGCCCGGCGAGTTCACCGGCGGCGACGTCGAGATCCCGCGCGGCGACCTGTCCCGGATCCTGTACCGCCGCACCGCCGAGCACTGCGCCTACCGCTTCGGCGACGGCATCACCGCGCTCACCGAGACCGCCACCGGGGTGCGGGTCGAGTTCGAGCACGCCCCCGCCGAGCGCTTCGACCTGGTGCTCGGCGCCGACGGCATGCACTCCCGGGTCCGCGCCATCGCCTTCGGCCCGGAGGCGGACCACGTCGAGCACCTCGGCTACTGCTACGCCGTCGCCGGGGCGAGCCCGCGCGCAGGCGGCCCCGGGCGGGCGCGCGTCCACGGGCACAACGCGCCCGGCAGGCTCGCGGTGAGCGGCGGCCCGAAGGCCGAGCAGCTCTACCTCTTCGCCTGCCCCGCGCCGGACCACCGGGCAGGCCCCGCCGCGCACCGTCGGCTGGTCGCCGACGCCTTCGCCGAGCTGGGCTGGGCTGGGAGGTACCGCGCATGCTGGCCGAGCTGCCCGACCTCGACGACTTCCACCTGGACGCCATCGCCCGGGTACGGATGCCCGGGTTCGTCCGCGGGCGGGTCGCGCTGGTCGGCGACGCGGGGTACGGCAACACCCTCGGCGGCTTCGGCACCGGCCTCGCCGTGGTCGGCGCCGCCGTCCTCGCCGGCGAACTGGCCGTTGCCCGCGGCGACCACACCGCCGCCTTCCCGCGATACGACGCCATCATGCAGCGCTACGCGAAGATCGCGGGTACCAGCAATGCCGGGCGCTTCCTCGCACCGCGCACCACCACCGGCATCCGACTCCGCAACCTCTTCCTCCGCTCCCCCGCCTTCGCGCTCATGGGCAGGTACGCCGACTCCGCCGCCGAGGACATCCAGCTCCGCGACTACCCGGCCGCGCTCATCACCCGCTGATCCGGTCCCTGGCAATCGCGGCCGATCTCGGCGAGCAGCGAGCCCGACTTCAGGTCCCCGTCCGGCTCGGGCGCCACCGCCTCCGTCAGGACGGCCCGCACCTCGGCCTCGGTGCTCCGGCCGTTGGCCGCAGCGCGCAGCCGCAGCCGACGATCGGGCGCTCAGCCCATGGTCTTCTGACCGTCCAGCGACTCCCGGATGATGTCCGCGTGCCCGGCGTGCTGCGTGGTCTCGGCGACGATGTGCATGAGCACCCGGCGCGCGGACCAGGCGGTCTCCTGGAACCAGGGGGCGGCGGGGAGGGGGAGCTCGGCATTCAGGTCGACGGTGCCGACCAGGGCGTCGGTGCGGTCGGCGACCCGCTGGTACGCGGCGAGGACGTCGGCCAGGGTCTCGTCCGGGAGCAGCCGGAAGTCGTTGTCGCGCGCCGCGAAGTCGGCTTCGGTCATCGCGTCCATGTTCGGCATGGAGGACGGGTCGACGAGGAAGTCGGCCCAGCCGCGCTCGGTGGCGGCGACGTGCTTGACCAGCCCGCCGAGCGAGAGCTCGCTGGCGGTCGGGCGCTGCCGCGCCTGGTCGTCGGTGAGGTTCTGCACCGTGTAGCGGAGGAAGAAGCGGGCCTGGCCGAGCATGGCGAGCAGGTCGCGGCGCTCGGTGTCGAGGACGGCGGGGGTGGCGGTGCTGGCGGTCATGGTCTGGCCCTTCGGTCGAGTGGGTTCCGGCTTCGAGAACTACGGTAGAAGCCATTGCGGCCACTTTCCGGCCGCAATCCCGCGCAGAATCGAGAACATGGCGAACACCAGCACCCGAACCCTGCGGCTGCTGTCGCTGCTGCAGACCCACCGCTACTGGCCGGGCGGCGAACTGGCCGACCGCCTCGGCATCTCCCCGCGCACCCTGCGCCGCGATGTCGAGCGGCTGCGCGAACTCGGCTACCCGGTGCAGGCGAACCGCGGCGTCGACGGCGGCTACCAGCTCGCCCCCGGCGCCGTGCTGCCCCCGCTCATGATCGACGACGAGGAGGCGGTCGCCCTGGTCATCGGGTTGCAGACGGCCGCGCACGGCGGCGTGGCCGGCGTCGCCGAGCCGTCGATCCGGGCGCTGGCCAAGGTCATCCAGGTGCTCCCGCCGCGGCTGCGCAAGCGGGTCGACGCGCTGCGCGCCATGACCGTCCCCGCGACCTGGGACACCACCGCGGCGGGCCCGGACCCCGCGGTGCTCACCGCACTGGCCGCCGCCTGCCGCGACACCGAGCGGCTGCGCTTCGGCTACACCGCCGCCGACGGCCGCAGCGCCGACCGGCACACCGAGCCGCACCGCCTGGTCTCGCTGGGCAGGCGCTGGTACCTGGTCGCCTACGACCTGCACCGACACGACTGGCGCAGCTTCCGGGTGGACCGGCTCACCGGTCCGCGCGGCGACGGCTCCCGGTTCCGCCCGCGCGAACTGCCCGCCGCGGACGCGGCCGCCTTCGTCCGCACCGCCGTCGAGCAGGTGCCGCGCCCGTACCGGATCGAGGTCATCGCGCAGACCTCGGCCGAGCAGGTCAGGGCCAGGATCGGCCGCTGGTGCACCGCCGAGGAGATCGACGCGAACAGCTGCCGGGTGCGAATGACCGCCGACTCCCTGGAGTGGCCGATCATGGGGCTCGGCGTGCTGGAGGCCGATTTCGAGGTGGTCGACCCCCCGGAGCTGCGCGACCGGCTGCGCACCCTGGCGGCGCGCTTCGCCGAGGCCTGACCGCCACCCCGGCGCCCAGCGGCCACCCGCCGCGGGTCGCGACGGGTGGCCGGTACCGGTCAGATGCGGTCGAGCAGCCAGCCGCAGAGCTCTTCGGTGATCTTCGTGTGCGGCTCGCTGGTCGAGGCGAGCACGAAGTCGTCGAGGGCGCTCTCCTCCGGCGCCAGTTCGTCGATCGGGGTGTAGAGCTCGGCGTGCGTGTCCAGGTTCCTGATGTCGACCGCGCTCACCGCGGGGACGAAGCAGTGCTCCGGGATCGGGTTCTCCACGCCGAGCCCGAAGACCTTGTTCAGCCCATCGGCGAGGATCTCGAACCCGGCCAGGGTGCCGCCGGGCGCGCCGTCGATATCGGGCAGGTCGGGGGTGTGCACCTCGTTCTTCGACACGGTGACCACGCGCAGCATCGCGGCGAGGTCGTCGCCGCCGATGGGCGTGGTGCGCAGGTCGGTGCCGACGATCCCGATGCCGCGGCCGCGCAGCGCCGTCCGCCCGGCCCCGATGCCGTTGCCGACGCCGTCGCCGGGGCCGTTGGCGAGCCCGAGCAGCCGCGGCCTGCGCGGCCACTCACCGACCCGACGCAGCTCCTCCAGGAACTGCACCCGCAGCTCGCTCACCATCGGCTTGTCCGACCAGTCCGCGATGTGCCGCCACAGCAGCTGCTGGGCCGCGGGGCTGTTCATCTGGTCGGAGAACCGGCTGTCCAGGTCCCGGATGTAGTGCGCGAAGCTCTGCAGCGAGAGCGGGATGTTGGCGCCGCGGTGCGGGCTGTCGTAGGAGAAGTAGACGCTGGTCTGGTGGTCGATCCCCTGCGTCTCCAGCGCCGCCAGCGCGTGCCTGGTGACCAGCCCGCCCATGCTGAACCCGCCGACCACCAGCGGTTCGCTGCCGAGCCGCTGGGCGATGGCGCGCATGATCGCGGCCCGCGCCGCGTGGCTGTTCTCCAGGATGGAGGCGCTGCGCTCGAGGAAGCCGAGCAGGATGACGTCCCGCCCCCGCCTGCGCAGCTCCGAGATCAGCGGGTACTCACCGTTCTCCAGCCCCGTGTAGGAGAACTTCAGCGTGCTCGGCCCGCTGTTGAAGCCGTCGGCCAGGATCACCGGCCGCACCAGGTTCCCGTGGCCGTGGTTGCCGTAGTAGACCCAGGCCATGCCGCTGGGCAGCTCCCAGGTCTCGTCCGGGGTCGGCGGCTCCACCGCGGGGGCGACCACCGGCCCCGATCCCAGCAGAATGGGGGACGCGGCCCGCAGCGCCGCGGCGACATCACGTTCGTTCGGTTCGCTCATTCCAGCTCCCTCACGTCGCTCCTCGGCCGCACCCGGCGGCGCGGCCGGGATCGAGTATGGAGCGCCCGCGGTGCCGTCCGGCGAGGTAACCGCAGATCATCGGGGGTTCACCGGCACGCCGTCGGCGCGGGCCGCCGTCCGGAAAACGAAGGTCTCGATCGCCGGGCGTTCGACGTGCCACCCCCGTATTTCCGGCCGGAAACGATGCGGGCGTCAGGGAATGATCGGGAACCCGTCCTCCCGGATCGAGACCACTACCGCCAGGTCGGCGAAGGGCGCCGAGCCGCGGGCCACCCGGTGCCCCCAGCGGGCCAGCGTGCCGCGCATGCCGTACTTGATCCGGATCCCCTCGCGCACGGTGTTCAGCACCGAGCCCTCGCCGAAGATCAGCGCCTCGCCCTGCTGCTCGCGGGAGCCGAGCGCGCGCGCCCCGCGCCAGTCACCCGCCTGCACGATCACCCGCGGATCGCGGACCAGCTGCTCGACCTCCGGCGACCAGGACGAGACCCGGAACGCCAGCCTGCCGTCGCCCGCGGGCACCACCAGGCGCTTGCGCGTCTCCCGGCGGCCGGGCTGCACCTCGTGGGTGACCAGGACGGTGCCCGCGTCCCACCAGGGCGAGCCGGGGTGCCAGTCGGCCGGGCGGCCGAAGGCCCGCTCCGGCAGGTTCTCCGCTTCCACGCTATCGGCCTCGATCGTCGTCGTCATGAATCCCACCTGCCCCTTGCGCCACACCGGTCTCGTCGAAGCACTACCCGCGAAACATTCTCCGAACCCGGCCACGTTTACCCGCGCGGCCGGTGGCTAAGTCCTCTTCGACACCGAGCCCCCTGCCGGGGCGACACCACCACGGACCGGGCCGAGCGACTCGACACGACACACCGTTCCGTTCCACTCGCACCGGCAGGGGCCGTACGGCCGGGGCGCCACCCAGCGTACCCGCGGTGATCGCGCGGTCCCCGCCCCCTCGGGCGGCGGGTGAGCCCGGTCACCCCACCGGCGCCCCGGCCGCCCCGCCCGCGCGGCGGACACACCTGCGGCCACCTGGCATTTCACCGCCACCGGCGGGCCCACCGCCGCCCCCGGACCGACTGTCGGCGCGTCGTATTGACGTAACACGCCATCGGGGCCCCACGATTGAGAGCGTGACGACATTGGTTGACGCGTCTTCGTTAGGGGAAAATCTCGTGGAACCGTGGACTGTGACGAGTCCATCCGACGGCGTGCTGCGCTTCACCAACGCCACCCACTCCCGGGCCGCGATGATCGCCGTCGAGCCGGTCGGCGACGTCCAGCTCGGGCCGATCGATCCGGGCGACCCGTACACCAGCTTCGTGTCCGAGGGGCGCGCGCCGGGCGAGTACTTCGAGCGCCGGGTCTCCAGGCGCACCGGCTCCGGCCCCGCCGGGGTGCGGGTGCGCTGGATGATCGCGGGCATCGGCCCGCGCACCTGGGTGCACAGCCTCACCGACCTGCGGGCCGGAACCGCGCACTGACGGCGCTCAGCGCCCCGCGCCCGCGACCCCGGCCAGGAACTCGGCATTGGTGCCGACCTGGCGCAGCCCGGTCAGCAGCAGCTCCAGCGGTCTGCCGGAGGCGGCCGCGGCGAGCGTGCGGCGCAGCAGCCCGTCGGCGGCGAGCTCGCCCGCGGTGAGCAGCAGCTCCTCCCTGCGGGTGCCGGAGCGCGGCAGGTCGACGGCGGGGAAGGTGCGCCGCTCGGCGGCGGCGCGGTCCAGCACCAGCTCGGCGTTGCCGGTGCTCTTGCACTCCTCGAAGATCACCGTGTCGGCCAGCGAGCCGGTGTCGACCAGCGTGGTGGCGACGATGGTGAGCGAGCCGCCGTCCTCGATATTGCGGGCGGCGCCCAGGAAGCGCTTGGGCGGAAGCAGCGCGGCGGAGTCGACGCCGCCGGAGAGGATCCGGCCGGAGGCGGGCGCGGCCAGGTTGTAGGCGCGGGCCAGCCGGGTCAGCGAGTCGAGCAGCACGACGACGTCGCGGCCCGCCTCGACCAGCCGCTTGGCCCGCTCGATCGCCAGCTCGGCCATGGCGACCTGCTCGGCCGGGGTGCGGTCGAAGGTGGCGGCGGCGATGTCGCCGGGCACCGAGCGGCTGAAGTCGGTGACCTCCTCCGGGCGCTCGCCGACCAGGACCAGCACCAGTTCGCACTCCGGGTGGTTCTTGGCGATGCCGTGCGCGACGGCGCGCAGCACCGAGGTCTTGCCCGCCTTGGGCGGGGCGACGATGAGCGCGCGCTGCCCCTTGCCGATGGGCATGGCGAGGTCGAGAACGCGGCCGGTGAGCTCGTGCGGCTCGGTCTCCAGCCGCAGCCGCTGGTCCGGGTGCAGCGGCGTGAGTTCCGCGAAGGCGGGCCTGGCCTTCGCCCGCGCCGGGTCGAGGCCGTTGACGGCGGTCACCCGCAGCAGCGGGTCCCGTTTGCCGCGGGTGCAGGGGCCCGCCACGCCGGCGACGAAATCGCCACGGCGCAGGCCGTTCTCGCGCACCAGGCGGGGCGCGAGGTAGAGGTCACCGTCGTCCGGCAGGTAGCCGCGCACCCGCAGGGTGGCGGTGCCGCCGACGGTATCCAGGATGCCGGTGACGGCACGTTCTTCGGTGTTCATGGGAAAGTCCTTGCGAGAGTGAGAGTTCGGAAGCATCCGGGCAGCGGCCACGGACGTGCGCAGGACACAGAAGCTGCGCGGGGCGAGAGGGATTCTCGGAATTCCGGTGCGGGAGCAGTGCTACATCCGCGGGGAGAAGACGCGGCCAGAGTACGTCCGGCGGCGCCGCCCGGTCAAGGGCCGGTCTCGCTGACCGGTGCAACAGCGCCGGTCAGCGCGGTATTCCCGGGTTCAGCGCGAGATTTCGTCCCGGCGAACGCCGGTCACCATGAAGACCGTGCGCCTGCCGACCTCGACGGCATTGTCGGCGAAGCGCTCGTAGTACCGGCCGATCAGGGTGAGGTCGACGGCGGCGGCGACGCCGTGGTCCCAGAGCGGGCCGAGCACCGTGGCGAGCAGCTCCTCGTGCAGGTGGTCCATGGTGTCGTCCTGGTCGGCGAGCCCGGCGGCGACCTCGGCGTCGCCGGATTCCAGCACCTCGGCGGCGGTGGCCGCGATGGCCTCGGCGGCCGCGCCCATGCGGGCGACGAGCGGGCGCACGGGTTCGGGGACGACGTGCGCCGGGTGCCTGCGCCTGGCCGCGGCGGCGATGTGCGCGGCCAGCGCGGCCATCCGGCGCAGGTGGGTGCCGAGCTGGATGGCGGTCACCACCTGCCGCAGCTCGCCCGCGACCGGTGACTGCAGGGCGAGCAGCCTGGCGGCTTCGCGCTCGATCTCCGCGCACCGCGCGCCCGCCTCGGCGGCGAGGTCGATGGCGGTCTCGGCGCTGCTCAGCTCGGCGTGCACCAGCGCCTCGGTGGCCCGCGTGACGACCGCGCCCGCGCGCAGGCACAGGCCGTGCAGCAGCTCGGCCAGGCCGCGCAGGTCGTCGTGGTAGCCGATGCGGGCATGGTGCTCGGACGGCCCGTCGGGCAGGATCGGCGGCCGCCAGGTCTCCTCGACCGGCCAGTGCGCCGCGTTGAGCCGCTCCCGGACCCGGGCGAGGTCGGTCTCCCGCGGCAGCTCCCTGGTGAGCCGGGTGATGGCGATGCCCGCCTCGACCCGGTCGGCGGGCAGCGCGCCCTGCGCGACCAGCTCGGCGACCACCTGCTCCACCTCGTCGTCGCTCAGCCTGCGGCCGAGCAGCGCGAGCAGCGGCACCCGGTCCTGCTCGGGCACGCCGTCCGGGTACCCGGCCCGCAGCCAGTCGACGATCCGGCCGAGCAGCTGCGTCCATTCGAAACTCACGCCATCACGCTCCCTGTGCTCGCCGCGATGCCCACTCCGGGCGGCATCGAAACCCTATCCGCCGGTCCTTTCCCGCGCCGGTCCCACCAGCCCGGCCACTATGCGTGCCGAGAGCAGCACCAGCGGGAGCCCGCCACCGGGGTGCGCCGAGCCGCCGACCAGGTACAACCCCGGCACCGGCGCGGTATTGGCGGGGCGGAGGAAGGCCGCGCGCGGGCCGTTGGAGGACGACCCGTAGATGCAGCCGCCGGGGGTGGCGGTGCGCCGCTCCAGCTCGGCGGGGTGGATGATCGCCCGGTGCCGGATCCGCCCGCGCACGTCGACGCCGCGCTCGGCCATGAGCCGGACGAGGTGGTCGGCGTAGCGGTCGGCGAGTCCCGGTGTGTCCCAGTCCATGTCGCGCTCCGGAGCGTGCCTGGGCGCGTTCACCAGGACGAACCAGGCGCCGGTGCCCGGCTCGGGCACGATCTCCGGGTCGTCCGGGGCGCTGATGTACACGGTGGGGCGGCGCACCGGGCGCAGCGGCCCGCGCCTGCCGAAGACCGAGTCGAACTCGTCGTCGTAGTCCTCGGGGAAGAGCACGCAGTGGTGCGGCAGCGGCGGCGGGTCGTCCAGCGCGAGCAGCAGCACGAACCCGGAGAGCGAGGGGGTCGCGCGGCGCAGCTTCTTCTCGGCGCGCCGAGCGGCCCCGGTGCGCACCAGCTTCCCGTAGACCTGTCCGGCATCGGCATTGGCGACCACCAGGTCGGCCGTCCGGCGGGTGCCGTCGGCGAGCACGGCGCCGGTGACGCGGCCCCTCGGGTCGGTGACGAGCTCGGTGACCTCGGCCCCGGTCTCCAGCGTGCCGCCCAGTTCGAGCAGGCGGTCCCGCAGCGCGGTCGCGATCCGGCCCAGCCCCCCGCGCACGTACCAGGAGCCGAAGGCCTGTTCACTCCACGGCACCGAGGCGAGCGCGGCCGGGGCGCGGCGCGGGTCGGAGCCGGTGTAGGTGGCGTAGCGGTCGAGCAGGGAGCGCAGCCGCGGGTCGTCCAGGTAGCGGCGGCCGAGCCCGCGCAGCGTCTGCCACGGCGCGACGGCGCGCACCTGGTCCGGGGTGGCGATGCCGCCGATCATGGTGCGCAGCCCCATCGGGGACTCCAGGAACGGCTCGTGCGTGACATCCCAGATCTCCTCCGCGCGGCGCAGCAGCGCCGACCACTGCGCGCCCCGGCCGGGGCCGAGCGCGGCGTCCAGCGCCGCCGGGATGTCGGCGAGCTCGCCCGGCATGTCCAGTTCGGTGCCGTCCGGGAAGCGGTAGCGGGCCGCGATCGGCAGCCGCTGCAACTCCAGCACGTCGTGTACGGAGCTGCCCGCCGCGGCGAAGGTCTCCTCCAGCACGTGCGGCAGGGTCAGCAGCGAGGGCCCGGTGTCGAAGCGGAATCCCTCGACGTCGAGCACGCCGAGCTTGCCGCCGATCTCGGCAGCCTGCTCCAGCACGGCCACCTCGTGCCCGAGCGCCCGCAGCCGCAGCGCCGCCGCCAGCCCGCCGACGCCCGCGCCGACGACCAGAACCCGGCTCATCCGCCCTCTCCTTCCGTCGCACCCGACTCTACGGGCGGCCCGTTTCGCCCCGCCGCCGGTGGGAAAACCGGAATGTGCCCGCCAACCCGCTCCCGCCCCTCGCCCGCTGGCTCGGTCGACAGCCGTGGGTGATGCGCACCGCCCCCCTGGTGCTGACCACCGAGCGATTCCTGCGCGGGGTGAGCGGCAACCGCCTCGGCGTGCTCGACATCGCCGGGCTGCCGACGCTGCGGCTCACCGTCGCCGGTCGCAAGACCGGGGTGCCGCGCGAGACCTCGCTGCTCTACGTCCCATACGGGTCGAACTTCCTGATCATCGGGTCGAATTGGGGAAACGCGAAGCACCCGGTCTGGTCGACCAATCTGCGCGCGGCCGATACCGCCCGGGTGCGGCTGCACGACGAGGTCTTCACCGTGACCGT
This sequence comes from Nocardia sp. NPDC057353, assembly GCF_042667085.1. Lineage (NCBI taxonomy): Bacteria > Bacillati > Actinomycetota > Actinomycetes > Mycobacteriales > Nocardiaceae > Nocardia > Nocardia sp. NPDC057353. The sequence continues at coordinate 93,836 of NZ_JBHVAK010000004.1, read as the reverse complement.
TGCCGAACTGGAGGGTGCCGAGCGGGAGCGGGCCTGGGCCGCGGCGCTCACTTTCTGGCCCGGGTACCGGGTCGAGGAGAAGATGGCGGCCGGACGGCGTTTCCGCATCTTCGAGCTGCGCCGCTGAGCCCTTCGCCGCTCGGACGGGCGGCCCGCCACCGCGTGCTAATGTCGGTTTTGTCCGATTTTACGAGCTGATCGAAGGGAATGGGATCTGCCGATGGGTGTCAGTCTGGCCAAGGGTGGCAATGTCTCGCTGTCGAAGCAGGCACCGAATCTGACCTCGGTCGCGGTGGGGCTGGGGTGGGACGTCCGCTCGACCACGGGCGCCGACTTCGACCTCGACGCGAGCGCACTGGCCACCGGAGCCGACAACCGGGTGGTCTCCGACGGGCACTTCGTCTTCTACAACAACCTGCGCTCCCCCGAGGGCACCATCGAGCACACCGGCGACAACCTCACCGGCGAGGGCGACGGCGACGACGAGGTGATCAACGTCGACCTGGCCAACACCCCGCCGACGATCACCAATATCTTCTTCCCGGTCTCCATCCACGACGCCGACGCGCGACAGCAGTCGTTCGGCCAGGTCCGCAATGCCTTCATCCGCGTGGTGGACCGCAGCAACGGCTCCGAGCTGGTGCGGTACGACCTGACCGAGGACTCCTCGACCGAGACCGCGATGGTCTTCGGCGAGCTGTACCGCAGCGGCGCGGAGTGGAAGTTCCGGGCCATCGGGCAGGGCTACGCCTCCGGGCTGGCAGGCATCGCCCGCGACTACGGCGTCAGCCTCTGAGCCGGGCGGAACCGAACCGATGAACGCACCCGCCAAACTCACCCTGACCAAGTCCGCCCGCAGCGTCACCCTGACCAAACCCGGTCAGGGCCAGGGCGTCATGCGGGTCAACCTGAACTGGACCCAGCCCGAACCGGTCAAGAAGGGCTTCCTCGGCAAACTGCTCGGCGGGCCCGCAGGTGTCGACCTCGACCTCGGCTGCCTCTACGAACTCGCCGACGGCAGCAAGGGCGTCATCCAGGCGCTCGGCGACAGCTTCGGAAGCCTCTCCGGCCCGCCGCACATCGCGCTCGACGCCGATGACCGCACCGGCGCCGCGACCGGCGGCGAGAACCTGCGCATCGACCTGACCAGGCCCGAACTCTTCCGGCGCATCCTGATCTTCGCCATGATCTACGAGGGCGCGCCGAACTGGGCCGCGGTCGACGGGGTCGTCACGATGTACCCCACCGCGGGTCCCCAGGTCGAGGTGCGGCTCGACTCCCCCGTCGAGGGCAGCAGGCTGTGCGCCATCGCGCTGGTGACCAGCAGCGGCACCGAGGTCAACGTGCAGCGCGAGGTGCAGTACGTCGACGGGAACCAGGCCGATCTCGACGCGGTCTACGGGTGGGGGTTGCGCTGGGCGGCGGGCAGCAAGTAGCCCGCTCCGGGGCCGGGCGGTCAGCAGCCCGACTGGAACGGGTAGCAGGTCGGGATGCTCGGAGCGGGCGGCGGGGCGGGGACCGGCTCGGGGCGGTCGGCCACGGTCTGCACCGGGAGCGGGGTGCTGTCGAGCGGAGCGGCGTCGTCCGCGGCGGCGCACCGACTGAAGAGCCACAGGGCCGTGCCGAAGGCGATCAGGGCGAGGGTCGCCAGCAGGAGTGAAATGAGGGGGCTGCGCCGACGGGCCACGGAGGGCAGGGGGCCGCCGGGCGGAGGTGGGGTCTCCGCGGCCTGGGCGGGGCCGGTCGTCCTCCGTGCCGAATCATCGGGTGCGGGAGCGGTTCTCGCGACGGGCGGCGCTACCGGATCGGGCACCGCCGCATCGGGAGCTGCTCCCGACGCCGGGGGATGCGCCGACCCGGGCACCGGCGCTCCCGGACCAGTTCCAGACGCGGGAGGCACCGCCGTCGCAGTAGCAATTGGCCCGGCCACACCGGCTGCCGGAGGAACGGCCGCAGGGGGCGGAGACTCCGCTCCCGCCCCGGGGAATCCCAGCGCGCCGAGCTGCTCGTCGGTGAGCCCGTGCTGCTCCCCCACCAGCACGTCGAGCGCTTCGCGCACCCGCCCCACGGTCCACGCGACCGGCCGCACCCGATCGACCGCCGCCAACCGCTCGTTCAACTGATGCGGATGCTCCGCCAGCAGCACATCGGTCCCCGCGGGCAACCCCTCCCGATCCACGTTCAGCGTGATCGGCACCCCGGCGAACGGCACCACCACCAGCAACCCCAGCACCTCGAGGGCCGAATCCTGTTCGCCGAGCGCTGCTCCCACCGCCTCGGTCGTCTCGGTCAGCCGATCCAGCGGATTGGTGTCCCGCAGCCGCACCTCGATCGGGTCACCGGCGATCCCGGCCATCCGCCACGGCTCCGCGGCGGGACACTGCATGTCCCCCGTCATCGGCTCGGTCGGCATCTCGACATCGATCACCAGGCAGGTGCGCGGGGTGAACACGACCAGATCCGCGTCGAGTCCGGTGCGCAGGACCTTGCGAATCCCGCCCGGCGACGGCAGCCTGCACCCGGCGACGGTGAGCCCGGGCAGCTCCCCGGCCTGGAGCCAGTCGATCACCAATTGCTCTGTGTCGGAGACGGCTCCGCGGCTTCCCCGTACGACGAACACCGCAGATCACTCCTTCACGCACGCACCGGCAGCCCGGCTTGCCGGAGCGTTACCCCGGATTCGCCGCGCCAACCGGGCGGCGCTACCTCCGCCGCGGCAGCGGGACGTCGATCCCCTCGGCCGCCATCCGCGTCCTGGTCTTGCGCCGCGTGACCAGCACGCCGGTCACTGCGACGATCCAGATCGGGTACTGCGCGGTCCAGGCGAGCCGGAAGGCGTCGAAGCTGTAGCCACCCGCGTGCTGCAGCACGATGCCCATGGCCTCGACGACGAGCAGGGTGGCGAGGAAGCCGCCGACATTGACGATGCCCTGGGCGGTGCCGAGGCTGCGGTCGGGGTTGAAGGTGCGGGCGTGGTCGAAGCCGATCATGGAGCCGGGGCCGCCGAGCGAGATCACCACCACGAGCAGGGTGAGCAGCCAGAGCGGGGCGGGGCCCGGCAGCGCGAGGACGGCGGTCCACGCGGTGATGTTGGCGCCCATGATGACCAGGACCAGCCGGGAGCGGCGGAACGGGTGCCTGGCGCTGAGCACGCCGAAGATCGGGCCCGCGGTGAGCGCGGCCAGCACCGAGACGGTGAGCAGCACGCCCGCGGTGGCGCGCGACAGCCCCTGCGCGGTGACCAGGTACGGCACGCCCCACATGAGCGCGAAGGTGGTGATGGAGAACTGGGTGCCCATGTGGGTGAAGAAGCCGAGGCGGGTGCCCGGGTGCGCCCAGACCTCGCGGATCCTGGTCTTGCGCGGCGGGGTCGCCGGGGTGGGTGCCGCGCCCGGGGGTGCGTCCCGGATGGCGGCCAGTGCCAGTACCGCGAGCAGCACCCCGAGTGCGGCGGCCGAGAGGTAGGCGGTGGTCCAGCCCGCGGCGTTCAGCACGGCCAGGAACGGGATGGCGGAGAGCACCTGGCCGAGCTGGCCGAGCATCCCGGTGAGCTGGGAGATCAGCGGCACCCGGCGGGCCGGGAACCAGCGCGGCACCAGCCGGAGCACCGAGATGAAGGTGAAGGCGTCGCCCATGCCGACCAGCACCCGTCCGGCAACCGCGAGCGGGAGCAGGTCGGTGAGCGCGAGCAACCCCTGCCCGGCCGCCATGAGCACCGCACCCGCCGCGATCATCACCCGCGAGCCGACCCGGTCGAGCAGCAGCCCGGCCGGGATCTGCATGCCCGCGTACACGATGACCTGCAGTACCACGAAGCCGGAGAGCGCGGCGGGGCCCGCGTGGAAGCGCTCGGCGGCGGTCAGCCCGGAGACGCCGAAGGAGGTGCGCTGCAGGACCGCGACGACGTAGGCGGCGACCCCGATCCCCCAGATGATCCAGGCTCTACTCGGTGGGGGCATGCCATCAAGGTAGCTGTGGATGCGCTGGTCGAGCGGCGCGGGTGCGGGAAGATCGATACCGTGATCGAACGCGCGGACTTCACCGACCGGGCCCTCGCCGACTTCCTGCGCGCGCACCTCGCGGACCTCGCGCCCACGTCACCGCCGGAGAGCAGCCACGCCCTCGACCTCGACGCGCTGCGCGCCCCCTCGGTGCGGCTCTGGGTGCTGCGGCACGGCGACGCCATCGCCGCGACCGGCGCGCTGGCCGCGCTGGAGCCGGGGCACGAGGAGGTGAAGAGCATGCGCACCGACCCCGCGCTGCGCGGCCGCGGGTTCGGTCGGGCCGTGCTCGCCCACCTCGTCCGCGATGCCGAGCGCCGCGGGATCACCCGGATCTCACTGGAGACCGGCTCCATGCCGTTCTTCGCCCCGGCCCACCGCCTCTACACCGCCGCCGGTTTCACCCCGTGCCCGCCGTTCGGCAGCTACGTCCCCGACCCGAACAGCTCCTTCTTCACCCTGAAGCTGCGGAATCAAGGGGGCTGACCCGGCTCGCGGGCGGAATTCCGTTTGTGCACGGGCAAGAGCGGGATTCCAGCCGGTATGACGAACCCCTTCGACGACCCCAATGAACCGGAACTCTTCGCACCGCTCGACGCCGACGACAATATCGAGGCGCTGACCGAGGCGATCGTGTTCGACGACGACAATTGGATCCGCAACCTCGGCGTGGCGGGCTCCGACTGACCGCGCGGAAATGGATTGCGCTGCGGCGTGATCCCGTGCCACCCTTGTTCCCATGATCACGAATACCGGGAAGGCGGTCGCCGCCGCCCTCGGGTGAGCGCCATGACCCCGTCACGCGCCGCCCTCGGGTGCGGCACCGGTTTCCTCTCCCCGCTGTTGCTGTTTCTTCGCCGTGCGCGCTCGGCGCGCGCCGATTCCGATTCGAGGTGATCCCCCATGGCTCGTAGTCTCTGCGCACTCGCCCACCGCTCGCCCATGCCGGCGACCGATCACCTCGGTCAGCCGTATCGCGAACGGTAGTCCCCCGCACCTTTCCAATTTCGGCGCGTGACCACCGCGGCCGCCCCTCCGACCTGCGTCCGGACTCCTCGAACGCGGTGCGTGACCAGCGGCGCGAAGCGGACTGCGGGACGGCCCGCGCCCGGAACCCCCTTGCCCCGCCGCGCGGCGGCGGCGCATGATCGGACGGGTCAACCGTCCGCACCACCATCGAGGAACGATCATGCTCAGAACTGTCACCCGGGCATCCGCCGTCACCGCGATCGCACTGGCCGCAGGCGCGCTGGCCGCCCCGGCCGCGCTCGCGGAGGCACCGGAGGCGAAGCCGATCGTCGGCTCCGTCGCGGTCTGCATCAACATCCCGGTGCCGCCGCCCGTCAGCATCAATATCTGCCTGTAGACCCCTCAGAGGGCGAAGACCCGCTCCCCCGCCGGTAGCGGGGCGAAGCGCGCGGAGATCTGCGCGACGAGCCGCCACGGACGGTCCGTGTCGGTCGTGGCCTTGCCATTGGTCAGGACCGCACCGGACAGTCCGCGGGCGGCGTCGCCCCAGCCGTACTGGGTGGTGAGCCCGCTGCGCCCGAAGTGCGTTTCGGTGTGCCTGCCGAACTTGGAGCGGCGCGCCCCCAGCTCGAACCCGGCCCGGCTCACCCGCCCGGCCGCGCCGGGCAGCCACGGCGCGGGCCGCACCGCCGCCCGCACGGTGTCGGGCGCCATGATCCGCACCCCGTCGAGTTCGCCGCCGCGCGTGAGGATCTCGTAGAACCGCGAGAGTTCTTCCGCGGTCGTCACCAGGTTGCCGGAGGGCAGTTCGGCGGTGAGGAAGCCGCGGACCGCGTCCGGCGAGATCCGGCCGCTCATTCCCCCGCCCAGTGCCCGGCGGGCCAGGTAGGCCGAGGCCTTCGAGGCGGGCGGGCCGGTCTTCACGCTCGGGACAACGGCGTCGACCTGCGCCTCCGGGACGCCGAAGGTGGTCCATCGGAAACCCAGCGGGGTCAGGATCCGCTCCGCCAGGTGCTCGCCGATGCGCTTGCCGGTAGCGGCGCGCACCACGGCGCGCTGGATCAATCCGCTGGTCAGCGCGTGGTAGACGCGGAAGCGGTGGCGCGGCCACGCCGGTTTCAGGTCGGCCAGCGCGCGCAGCGCGAGCTCCTCGTCCACCACCAGCTCCGAGCCGCGGTAGGGCGGGGTGATGAACGGGATTCCGGCGGAGTGGGTCAGGACGTCACCGATGGTGATCGCGCTCTTGCCGTTGGCGGCGAAGCCGGGCAGGTAGTCGGCGACCCGGTCGTCGGCGGCGAAGGCGCCCTGCTCCATGAGCAGGGCGGTGACGGCGGCGGCGACGCCCTTGGCGGTGGAGAAACCGCAGAACGGGGTGCCGGTGGTGAGCAGTACCCGCTCCGCGTCCGGCGGGTCCTTCGGGGCATTGCCCCAGCCGTGGCCGATGGCGCGGTTCAGCACCACGTGGCCGCTGCGGCGCAGGCAGAGCTGGATGGCGGGGGTGGTGCCGAGGCGGTACCAGTCGCGGACCGATTCCCAGACGGCGTCGATGTCGGCGCGGGTCAGGCCTGCGTCGGCGGGGTCGGCCTCGGGGCCGACGGTGGTCACCGAGTCGAGATCTCCGGTCACCCGGATCAGCGCGGCAGTCACCCGGCCCAGCTTAATCACCGTTCCGGCCGATCCGGCGGGGGCGGATCGGCTCGTGCCGCCTGCACGTGCCACGATCGGAGCCGTGCTGCCGCCCGCGTCAGGTCCCGCTCCATGGCTGTGATCGTCGCCGCTGCCGCGCCCGCGGCGGGCGCCGCCGAGCGGGCCCGGTGGCGGGTGCCGCCGGTGCTGGTGGTGGCATTGCTGCTGGTCGCGGTGCAGGTGGCGGTGCGGGCGGTCGTCGCGGGGCGCGGCTACTTCTACTGGGACGATCTGATCCTGATCGGGCGGTCGGGGACGCATCCGCTGCTCTCCGCGGAGTTCCTCGGGTACGACCACGACGGGCACCTGATGCCGGGGGCGTTCGCGGTCGCGCACCTGTCGACCGATCTCGCCCCGCTGCGGTGGTGGCCCGCCGCGGCGTCGCTGGTGCTCGGTCAGGCCATCGCGTCGCTGGCCGTGCTGCGGGTGCTGTGGCTGCTGCTGCCCCGGTGGGCGGTGCTCGGGCCGCTGACCTTCTTCCTGTTCACGCCACTCACCCTGCCCGCCTTCGCCTGGTGGGCGGCCGGGTTGAACTCGCTGCCGCTGCAGGCGGCGCTGGCCTGGGTGGCCGGGGACGCGGTGCGGTTGGTGCGGAGCGGGGAGCGGCGGTACGCGGTGTCCGGGGTCGCGGTGACGGTGCTCGCGCTGCTGTTCTTCGAGAAGGCGGTGCTGGTGCCGTTCGTGGCGCTGGTGACGGTGGTGCTGGCGCTTCGCTCCGAGGGGACCCCGGCGCGCAGTGCGCTGCGGCGGGGTGCGCTGCTCTGGCAGGGGTCCGCGGTCGTGCTCGCGGTGTGGGCGGTGGCGTACGCGGTGCTGGTGCGCGATCGGTTCGCGATGCCGCGCGCGGACATGGTGCTGGAGCTGGCGAACCACGGGGTGTCGTGGGGTGTGCTGCCGACGCTGGTCGGCGGGCCGTGGCGGTGGGAGCGGTGGAATCCGAGCCCGCCGTGGGCCGATCCGCCGCTCGCGCTGGTGGTTCTCGGCTGGCTGGTCGTGGCGGCCGCGCTGGTGTGGTCGCTGCGTACGCGGTACCGGACGGGGTGGGTGTGGGTGGCGGCGGCCGGGTACGTCGCCGCGTCGACCGCGGCGATGATCGTCACCCGCTCCGGGGACGAGACCGCCTACGAGCTGGCCAGAACGCTGCGCTACCACACCGATTCCGCGGTCGTGCTCGCGATCGCCGCCGCGCTGGTGCTGGCCGCGCCGCGGCGCGCTCCTGAGGCCGCCGCCGCACCGCACCGCCGCATCGATGCAGGCACATCGACCGGTCACGTCGACTCGGCCACACCGCACGTCGGGCCCGCTGCGCCCCTGCGGCACAGGGCACTACCTGCGCTGGCCGCCGCGCTGTTCATCGCCGGATCACTGTGGTCGACAGCGACATTCACCCGCGCCTGGGTCGACAACCCCACCCGCGCCTACCTGACCAACGCCGAGGCCGCGCTCACCGCCCGCCCTGCGGTCCCCCTGCTGGACCAGGCCGTCTCGGTCTGGGTCCTGCTCCCGGTCGCGCACCCGCACAACATGACCGGCCACGTCTTCGCGGCACTCCCCGGGCACACCGAGATCGGTCCCGCGACAACGGAACTACGAATACTGGACGACTCCGGTCGATTGGTCCCGGCCGACCTGTTCGCCGTCCGGCACGCCCTCCCCGGTCCGATCCCCGGCTGCGGCACCCTGCTCACCGACCGCGCCACGCCGATCCCCGCCGACGGCCCGCTCATCCCCGCCGAGTGGACGGTCCAGCTCAACTACTTCGCCTCGGCTCCGGGCGCGGTCGAGCTCCGCTTCCCGGACGGCCCCTTCGTCCGGGTGCCGGTGGACCGGGGTCCGGGCACGGTGTACGCCCGCGTGCCTGGCGGCGGCGACGGGCTCGAGGCCCGCTCCGGCACGCCAGGCACGACGGTCTGCGTCGGCGGCAGCCCGATCGGCGGCGTCGTCCCGGGCTGACCCGCGTCAACCCGCGCCGGACTCCAGCAGCTGCTGCTTGATCTCGGTCTTCAACACCTTCCCGATCTTCGACCGGGGCAGGTCCGCCCACACCTCCAACTGCTTGGGCGCCTTCACGCTGCCGATCCGCTCCTTGACGAAGGCGGTCAGCTCGGCTTCGTCGACCGTGCTGCCCGGCCGCATGGTGAGCACCGCGGTGACCCGCTCGCCCCACTTGTCGTCCGGCAGCCCGACCACCGCGCAGTCGGCGACCGCGGGGTGGGCCATGAGCGCCTGCTCGACCTCGGTGGAGTAGACGTTGAAGCCGCCGGTGATGACCATGTCCTTGGCCCGGTCGACGATGTAGAGGAAGCCGTCGGCGTCCAGGTAGCCGATGTCGCCGGTGTGGTGCCAGCCGTGCGCGGAGGCCTCGGCGGTGGCCTCCGGGTTCTTGTAGTACCCGCGCATGACGAGCGAGCCGCGCACCACGATCTCGCCGCGTTCGCCGCGCGGGAGCAGCCCGCCGCCCTCGCCCATGATGGCGACCGTGACCAGCGGGGACGGCCGCCCGGCGGAGGAGAGCCTGGCGTGCGCGACCGCGCCGCTGCCGTCGAAGTGGTCGCGCGGGGCCATGGTGGAGACCATCATGGGCGCCTCGGTCTGGCCGAAGAGCTGGGCCATGACCGGGCCGATCCGGCGCAGCGCCTCCTCGAGCCGCGCGGTCGACATGGGTGCGGCGCCGTACCAGAAGCACCGCAGCGATGAGAGGTCGCGGCTGACCAGCGACGGGTGATCCAGGACCAGGTAGATCAGGGTGGGCGGCAGGAAGGTGTGGGTGATCCGGTGCCGCTCGATGTGGTCGAGGAAGCCGGTGACGTCCGGGGCGCGCATGACCACGATCGAGCCGCCGTGGCACAGCACCGGGAAGCAGAGCACCCCGGCGGCGTGCGTGAGCGGGGCGAGCGCCAGGTACCGGGGGCGGGCTCCGTCCTCGGACCACGGGTAGCTCATGAGCGTGATGGCGGTCATGGCCTCCAGGTTGGCGCCGGTGAGCAGCACGCCCTTGGGCTTGCCCGTGGTGCCCCCGGTGCCCGCGATCATGGCGATGTCGTCGGGGGCGTGCCGGTCGACGGGTTCGCCCGCGCCGCCGAGGAATTCTTCCCAGCCGAGGGCGCCGGGCACCGTGTCGTCCAGGCACACCAGGGTGTGCAGGCCGGGCAGCGCGTCCCGGATCTCGGCGACCAGCGGCGCGAAGGAGCCCTGGAAGATCAGCACCGCGCAGTCGGTGAGGTCGAGGAAGTCCCGGTTCTCCGCGGCGGCGTTGCGCGGGTTGATCGGGCACCAGACCGCACCGGCCCGGCTGATGCCGAAGACACAGGTGAAGGCGGTGGGGTCGTTGGCGGAGAGGACGGCGACCTTGTCGCCAGGCGCGACCCCGCGCGCCGCCAGCGCCGCCGCGACCCGGCCGCTGAGCTCGAGCACCTCGGCGTAGGTCGCGGTGGTGCCGTCGCAGACCAGGCAGGGGGCGCCCGGGTCGAGCGACGCCCCCTTGTCCAGGAAGTCGACGAGCCGCATCAGTTCGCCTGGTAGGTCAGCACCGGCTCGGCCACCAGGCCGAAGGCGCGCAGCTGGCCGAGCAGCTCGCGGTGCCCGAACGCCTTGCAGCCGGAGGCGAACCCGGTGCGCCGCGGCGGCTGCTGCAGCAGGTAGGAGGCGGCGAAGGCCTGCAGCAGCCCGGTCTGCTTGTAGTTCTGGTTGCCGTGGATGACGCAGTGCGCGCGGCCGAGCGGGCCGGAGGCGTGCACCGAATCGAGCGACTTGTTCAGCCGCGGGTTCTCCCGCGGCGGCATCACGTTCATGACCTGGGCGGCGGTGGCGGTGAGCGCCTCGTCCCTCGCCTCCGGGTCCATGTCCTTCGTCGCCTCCAGCGCCTGCGCGACGATCTGCGGCACGCCGTTCATCAGCGCCGCGTTGAAGACGCCGCCCTGCGCCTTGCAGTTCGCCACCCGCGGGTCGTGGCTGTACCAGACCGGGTGCGAGGTGCCGCCCCACGGCAGCGACATGGCCAGCTCGTGCTGCCCCGGCACCACCAGCGGCACCAGCCCCTGGTTCGGGTCGAACTCCACGTAGCCGTTCTGCTGCAGGTAGTGCGCGCGCGAGGTGGCGGCGTTGACCAGGATGGTGCGGGTGGAGGCGATGGTCGGGGAGCCGCCCCAGAACACCGCGATGTCGAGCGAGTCCAGGCCGGGCTTCTCCAGACACAGCTCGGCCGCGATCTCGCCGGTGGTGTACATGTGCGCGAGCCCGGGCGAGAGCAGCAGCCCGGCGGCGGCGAAGTCGGCGCCGTACTTCTCGTCGCAGGTGATCAGCCAGTCCTGCTCGCCGGTGGTGTCCAGGTAGTGGGTCCCCGCGGCCAGGCAGGCCTCGACCACCTCGGGGCCGAACGAGGAGAACGGGCCGACGGTGTTGCAGACCACCGAGGCGCCGCGGAACAGCTCGGTGAGCGCGGCGACGTCGTGGCCCACCTCGGCGATCTCGTAGTCGGCGGTCTCGATCCCCGCGACATTGGTCTCCATCGAACTCTTCAGCTTGCCGCTGTCCCGGCCCGCGGCGAGGAACGGGATCCCGTACTCGCGCAGGTACTCGCAGACGAGGCGGCCGGTGTAGCCGGAGGCGCCGTAGACGACGACGGGCTTGGTGCTGGTCATGATGGTTCTCTTCCTGGTCGGGGGGTCACATGCCCATGCCGCCGTCGACGGGCAGCCCGGCACCGTTGACGAAGGCGGAGGAGTCGGAGGCGAGGAAGACCACCGCGTTCGCGATGTCCTCGGTGGCGGCCAGCCGCCCGGACGGGGTGAGTTCGACGACCGCGCCGACCGCCTCCTCCGGCGAGCCGAAGAGCCCGAGCCCCGCCACGTCGTTGGCCAGCCCGGCGCCCATCTCGTTGGGGACGAGCCCGGGGTAGAGACAGTTCACCCGGACCCCGTAGCCGAGCTTGCCGCTCTCCATGGCCGCGACCCGGGTCAGCCGGTCCACGGCGGACTTGGTGGCGGAGTAGACCGCGATGGCCGGGAAGGCGATGGTCGCCGCCACCGAGGCGATATTGATGACCGAGCCGCCGTTGCCCGCCGCGCCGCCGGGGCGCATGGCGCGGAAGGCGTGCTTGATGCCGAGGGCGGTGCCGAGGACGTTGACGTCGAGCATCTTTCGCACGGCGGCCGGATCGAGGTCGGCGAGCAGGCTGGTGATCTCCACGCCCGCGTTGTTGACCACGATGTCCAGCCCGCCGAGCTGCTCGACCGCGGCGGCCGTCGCCGCCGCCCATGACGCGTCGTCGGTGACGTCCAGGTGCACGAAGCCGTGGCCCGCGCCGAGGGTCTCGGCGAGTTTCGCGCCGCGGTCGTCCTGGATGTCGGCGATCACGACTTTCGCTCCGGCCGCGGCCAGCGCGTGCGCCATGCCTTCGCCGAGTCCCTGCGCGCCGCCGGTGACGAGGGCGGAACGGCCGGTCAGGTCCATGTGGGTCATCTGCGCTCCTTGATAGGGGTGATGCGGGTCACACGGTTCCACCTTTTCATGACACTTGTCAAGACTTTCCCGGACAGTCGTCAAGATTATGCTGGTCGATCGTCAAGAACGTCGGCTAGACTCCTCGCATGCCGCGCGCCAACCCGATCGACAAGCACGACCTGCGCCGCCGTGCGCTCGCGGACTCCGCGCTGCGCACGCTCGGCGAGCTCGGCTACGCCCGGTCGTCGCTGCGCGAGATCGCGAACAACTCGGAGTTCTCGCACGGCGTGGTGCACTACTACTTCCACGACAAGCTGCAGCTCATCGTCTACTGCGTCATGCAGTACAAGCAGACCTGCGTCACCCGCTACGACGGCGTGATCGCCGATGCGGGCACGCCGGAGGGGCTGGTCGACGCCTTCGCCGACAAGCTGGTGGAGACCATCGTGGACGAGGCACCCATGCACCGGCTCTGGTACGACCTGCGCTCGCAGAGCATGTTCGAGGAGAGCCTGCGCGAGGCGGTCGGGCAGATCGACCGGCTGCTGGAGGAGATGATCTGGCACGTCGTCACCCGGTACTCCGCGCTCTCCGGGATCGCTCCCGCGATGTCGCCGAACACCGCGTACGGCATGCTCGACGGGCTGTTCCAGCAGGCGTTGCTCGGCTACCTGAGCGGGCGGGCGGAGGCGCTGGATGCGCTGCGCGAGCAGGTGCGGCGGGTCATGCCGCTGGTGCTCGCGGCGAGCTGAGCGGCCGCGGGGTCAGCGCACCAGGCGCAGGCAGGCCCTGGTTCCGCCCGCCAGGCTGTCCAGCCACTCCTGCGCGCCGTCCCAGCCGTCGGCGCGGGCGCACTGCAGCAGCAGCCGCAGCGCCGTGAGCGTGAACTGGCGTTCCCGCGGACCGAGCGACAGCAACCCGCTCGCACGCTGCTGCCACAGCGGCGCGGCGTGGTCGGGGTAGGCGACCTGCTCGGCCGCCATCTGCGCGACCACGGCCTCGTGCAGCCCGACCCGGCGCGGGTCCTCGTCCAGCCAGCGCAGCGCGCCGACGGCCCGGCCCCAGGAAGTGAGCCGATGTTCGTAGCAGAGCGGCGGATGCCCCGGCGCGGGCCGAAGGGGTTCGAAATCGGTTAGCAGCTCGCGCATTCCGGTGGTGGTGAGCCCGTCCCACCAGCGCACCGTCACGGTCTCGACGGCGCCGCCCCCGCTCGCCGGACCCGTCCGCACGAGATGCACCCGGCAGCAGGCCACCTCGGCCAACCGCGCGGATGCCCGCACCAGCTCACCGTCGACGGTATCGGCGCATTCCGATCCCACCCGCGACTCCCTTCGCGCTTCGGCAAATATGCCGCAACGATACGACCCCCGGGCCCGCCGCGGCCGGTTACCGCGGAAATGGCACCGCCCCCGCCCGGAGATCCGGGCGGGGGCGGCGAGACGCGGTCGTGCGCTCAGGCGGAGCCGGTGGAGCCGAAGAGCAGGTCACCCAGGCCACCGACGAGACCGAGCAGCAGATCCACAACAGGCATGGTTGTTCTCCCCATTCTTTTCCGAACGCGGCGAGGTCCTTCCCCGACGCAGCACCGACGTTAATGGGGCTGATCACCCGAATCGAGCAAAGTTACAGGCCAGAGGGGTTACCGCCGGGAGGGGGCACCGCACCGTAGGGGGTCGGGGAGGTTTACTCCGCCGATTTCTGGCCATCCTCCGCCAGCGGGCCGCCCGCCGCCCGCCACTGGATCAGCCCGCCGCTCATGTTGACCGCGTCGAAGCCGTTCTCCACCAGCAGGTTCGCCGCCCCCGCCGAGCGCAGCCCGCCGGTACAGAAGGTGATGAGCAGCCGATCCTCCGGCAGCTCCGGGCAGCGGTCGAGCAGGACCTCCAGCGGCAGGTGCACCGCGCCGGGAATGTGCGTGCGCCGCCACTCGAACTCGCGCCGAACGTCGACGATCAGCGCGCCGTCGGCCATCAGCCGCACGGCCTCGGCCGCGCTCACCGCCGGTGGTCTGCGCAGGTAGTGCCGGAGCCTGGTACTCATACCTTCAGTTTAGCTGAAGGTCGCTCGGCGCAGCTCGGCGCGCAGGCCGTCGGTCAGCTCCGGGTGCCGCGCGGCGAACTCGGCGTCCAGCCCGGCCACGACCTCGGCCGCCCTGGCGAGCAGCGCCTCCCCCGCCGCGGTCACCCGCAGGGTCGAGGCGGCGCCCGGCTGCGCCGTCCCGTCGTCCACCAGCCCCGCGGCGACGAAGCCGCGCACCGCCGTGTGCGCGCTCTGCACGGTGATCCGCGAGCGCCGGGCCAGCTCGCTGAAGGAGATGCCGGGCGTGCCGCGCACGTGGCCGAGCAACCCGTACCTGCGGGTGCTCAGCCCGAGCGGTTTCAGCGCGTCGGCGTAGGCCGCGTCCCACACCCGCGCCACCGTCAGCAGGGTGATGGTGGGGCTGAAGGGGGGCGGCTCGGACATGGAGGCAGGGTACCCGGCGACCTTCTGGTGATCGCCCATTCCATTCCGACCGGGGAGATTCACATGCCGGTATGACCTTATAAGTTACCGCTCGATCTTCTACGATCGGCGCCATGAACTCACGAAGGACCCGCGCGGCGTTCGCCGCGGCCCTCCTGGCCGTCGCCGGGCTCGCCACCGCCGCCCCGGCGCACGCCGACGACCGCCCGACCGTGGTGCTCGTGCACGGCGCCTTCGCCGACGAGTCCGGCTGGAGCGAGGTGGCGGCACAGCTCGGGGCCGACGGCTACCCCGTGCGCACGTTCGACAACCCGCTGCGCGGCCCGGCCTACGACTCGGAACGGCTGGCGGAGTTCCTCGACGGGATCGACGGGCCGATCGTGCTGGTCGGACATTCGTACGGCGGCGTGGTGGTGACCAATACGCACGACCCCGACGTGCGGGCCAACGTGTACGTGGCGGCCTTCGCGCCGCAGCAGGGGCAGCTCATGCTGGAGCTGCTGAACCCGATCCCCTACCCGGGCAGCCTGCTGCTTCCGCCGGTGCTGCTGGCCGGGCCGGTGCCCGACGCCACCAGCCCGGTCGGGGTGAACCTGGACGCCTTCGTCACCGAGCCGTTCTTCCGCGAGGTCTTCTGCCAGGACGTCCCGCAGGCGAAGGCCGCGGAGATGTACCGGAACCAGAAGCCCGCCGCCGTGGTGACCAACCTGGAGCCGACCGGGAACCCGTCCTGGGCGACGGTCCCGAGCTGGTACCTGGTCGCCGGGCAGGACCGGGTGCTGCCGCCCGCGCTGCAGCGCGACACCGCGGCCAAGGTGGCGCCGGGCCGCACCCGCGAGGTGGCCGCCTCGCACGCCGCCTACGTCTCGCAGCCGGGCGCGGTCGCCGACATCGTGCGGGAAGCGGCGGGCTGACCCTCCAGGAGACCAGCCGGAAAACCGGGGGCGCAAGCGGTTTCGCGGGGTCTAGCGTCTCGGGGATGACCGAGATCCAGGGTTCGTGGGACGCGCGCTTCGCCGGGGTCGCCGAGGTGCTCGTCGCCGCGCTCGACGCGGACGGGGCGGGCGCGTCGGCGGCCGTCTTCGTCGACGGGGAGCCGGTGTTCGACGCCTGGGGCGGCTTCCGGGACGCGGCACGCACGCTGCCGTGGGAGCGCGACACCATCGTGAACGTCTGGTCCACCACCAAGCCGATGGTGGCGCTCTGCGCGCTGATCCTCGCCGACCGCGGCGAGCTGGAGTTGGACGCCCCGGTCGCGCGGTACTGGCCGGAGTTCGCCGCGGCGGGCAAGGCCGAGGTGCGGGTCGGTCAGCTGCTCGGCCACACCGCGGGGCTGCCGGACTGGGACCGGCCGGTGACCGCTACCGAGCTGTACGACCGGGCCGCGGTCACCGCCGCGCTGGCCGCGCAGGCGCCCGCCTGGCCGCCGGGCACCGCGGCCGGGTACCACGCCGTCACCTTCGGCTTCCTGGTCGGCGAGGTGATCGCACGGGTCACCGGCCGCAGCGTCGGACAGTTCTTCGCCGAGGAGGTCGCCGGGCCGCTCGGCGCCGACTTCCACATCGGGTTGGCCGCCGAGCACGAGCACCGGGTCGCCGAGCTGATCCCCGACCCGGACGGGGACCGGCCTGCGGGCTTCCCCGCCGGGGTCGCGGAGGCGAACACCCCCGCCTGGCGGCGGGCGGAGATCCCGGCGGTCAACGGTCACGGTAATGCCAGGTCGGTGGCGCTGGTGCAGTCGTTACTGGCCTGCGGCGGCAGCGTGGGCGGGGTGCGGCTGCTCTCCGCGTCCGGGGCGGAGCGGGTCTTCGAGGAGCAGTTCGCCGGGACCGATTCGGTGCTCGGGCAGCCGATCCGGTGGGGTCTCGGCTACCGGCTGGATAACCGCACCTGCTCGTGGGGCGGCTGGGGTGGCTCGGTGCTGCTGGTCGACGCCGAGCAGCGGATGACGGTGGCGTACACGATGAACCAGGTGCTCTGGCAGGACGGCTACAGCCGGGGGCTGGACGTGGTCTTCGCCGCCTACGAAGGCCTGGTCGGCTGAGGGAAACGGCGCCGCGGCCGACCGGGCCGTGGCGCCGTCACGGGCGCTACGCCGCGCTGAAAGTGCTCAGCACGATATTGAGCAACCCGAGGATGAGATTCAACACTGTCCGCTTCTCCTTCGCCTGTTCGGCACACCACCTTCGGTAGCCACCGAGAAGCTAACAGAAGTCGATTCGAAATAGTTGCGTTTCAGGAGTGCAGCCGAAGCCGGGCGACCAGCGCGCGGTGGTCGGCGCCGGGCAGCGCCACCGTGTGCACCTCGGCGGCGGCGGCTCCGGCGAGCAGGATGTGGTCGATGCCGACGAGCGGGGGGTACGCCTTGTCCGTCGGGTAGGTGCGCAGGAATCCGGCGCCCGCCTGCTCGGCGGCGTCCCGGAACCGGCCGGTGAGCCAGCGCCGGAACTGCGCGTGGTCGTGCGTGGCATTGAAGTCGCCGCCGACCACGACCGGGCGCTCGGCCGGTGCGGCCGCGACGATCGCGCGCAGCCGCTCCAGCTCCCCCGCCCAGACGTCGATGCCGTGGACCGGCGGCACCGGGTGCAGGGCGAAGACGCGCACCGGGCCCGCACCGGGGATCTCCGCGGTGGCAGCGAGCTGGTTGAGCACGAAGCCGTCGAACTCGACGGTGTCGGTCAGCGGGTAGCGGCTCCAGATGCCGGTGCCCGCGGCGGTGCGCCCCGGCGAGACGTAGCGGTGCGGCAGCAG
The DNA here is from genome assembly GCF_042667085.1 of Nocardia sp. NPDC057353. Lineage (NCBI taxonomy): Bacteria > Bacillati > Actinomycetota > Actinomycetes > Mycobacteriales > Nocardiaceae > Nocardia > Nocardia sp. NPDC057353. Next base: position 76,524 of record NZ_JBHVAK010000004.1, on the reverse strand, counting down.
TGCGTCCAGCCCGGCGGCGGTGAGGCCGTCGAGCGTGGCGGGGGTGAGCTCGTTCACGGTGAGCAGCTCGACCTCGCGCTCCCGCATCGCGGTGACGAAGGCGGCGGGGTCGGCGCCGTCGAAGAGTAGGTTGGCCTGCGCGACGGTCAGTTCGGGGCCGGAACCCGCAGGCGTCTCGCCCGCGAACAGTGGAGCCTGGGTCCATACCGCCGCACCGGCCACCAGCACCGCGACCAGAGCCCCGGCCCAGCTGCGCAGCCCGGCGAAGAGCGGGACGGCGAGCAGCGCGCCGAGCATGAGGTACGGCGCGAGCGCCGCCGCCAGCACCGGCAGCCGCGCGTCGAGCGGGCTGAAGTGCAGTGCCACCCCGGCGGCACCGGCCAGCACGCCCGCCCACCCGGCCGATTCGGCACCGATCCGCAGCGCGCTCACGGCGTCGGCACCTCGGCTTCCCAGCGCGCCCGACGCTCGGCATCGGACTGCTCCCACCACGGCGTTCCGCGCTCGCCGAGCGCGACCTTGGCCGCCTGCACGCCATCTCTGGCCGCGCGGGCGCCCTCGGTGCGGCGCACCTCGCGCCGCCACGCCATCAGGATGGACTGCAGCTCGGCGCGGCGCTCGTCCGGGATGAGCGGGTCGGTGGCGCGCCAGCGGCGGCCGTCGACCACGATGTAGCGGCCGTCCGGGGTGTGCTCGACCTCGCGGCTCACGCGAAGCTTCCCGGGGTGAGGTCGGCGTCCCGGCCGAGCGGGCGGCGCAGCCGCCAGCGCTCGGTGAGGGTGCTCGCCGACATCCGCCACGCGCCGTCCTCCAGCAGGTACTCGTCGTGGTACTCGCCGGTCATCAGCGTCTCGGTGCGATCGAGCAGGTTGACCTGGCGAAACTTCAGCGTCCAGCGGCCGGTCGCGGTCGTCGCCGAGGTCAGCGTGATGTCCGGGTGCCCGCCGTGGTGCATGTCGAAGACGACGTACTCGCCGTCGACCCGGTGCCCGGCCACCGTGCCGAAGATCGCCGCCAGCGGCCCGGCATCGTCGTAGGCGCCGAGCGGGCCGTAGTCGATCCGCGCGCCGGCGCGGACGAAGCAGCCGCGGAAGGCGGTGGCGTCCTTGGCATCACACGCCCGGAAGTACCGGTACTTGAGCTGCTTGATCGCCTCGACCCGGTCCAGGTCGTCGAGGCGGCGGGCCAGGTCGTCGATGGACGTCATCCCAGCACGGTAGCCGGCCGCCCGACCGCCGCGAAACCGGTCCGTACGTTAGGGTCCGTGGCGACCGGACCCGCGGCAACTCCGCCGCGAATCCCCTGCGCCTCCCGGAGATCGGCTTGTCGACGACGCCAACGGATTTCGACCGCACCGACGAGCAGCGGCTCCCGCTCTGGGCCGAGCCGGACCCCGACTACGCGACGCTCCGGGCGAAGTACGGGGACCTGGTCCCGGTCGAGCTGGCCCCCGGCGTCCCGGCCACCCTGGTGATCGGTTACCGGACCGCGCTCGCCATCCTGAACGACCCCGACCGCTTCCCCGCCGACCCGCGCGCCTGGGAGCCGACGGTCCCGCCGGAGTGCCCGGTGCTGCCACAGCTTCGCTACCAGCCCAATGCCTTCCGCAGCGCGGGGTTCGAGCACGCGCGGCTGCGCGAGGTGCTGGTGGCGGCGCTGGACGAGGTCGACCTGCACGCGCTGCACACCGTGGTGGAGCGCACCGCCGTTCCGCTGATCAACGGCTTCTGCGCGGACGGCGCCGCCGACCTGGTCACCCGGTACGCCGGGCCGCTGGTCTTCGCGGTGATCAACGCGCTGCTCGGCTGCCCGCCGGAGATCAGCGCGCGGGCCGCGGCCGGGCTGGCCGAACTGCTCGGCGGCGGAGCCGAGCGCGGCAGACAGCTCTTCCGGGCGGCGCTGGACGACCTGGTGCAGCTCAAGCGCGGGCAGCCGGGCGCCGATGTCACCTCCGGGCTGCTCCGGCACGGCACCGCGCTGGACGACGAGGAGCTGCTGCAGCAGATCTACCTGCTCTACGGCATCGGCACCGAGCCGGTGCAGGCGCTGATCGTGAACGCGCTGCGGCTGATCCTCACCGACGCCCGCTTCGACGCCACGCTCGGCGGCTCGCTCTCCACCAGGGACGCGCTGGACCGGGTGCTCTTCGACGACCCGCCGCCGCCGAACAAGATCGTCAGCTACCCGCGCCAGCCGGTGCTGCTCGGCGGCACCTGGCTCGCCGCCAACCGGCCGGTCGTGATCGACCTGGCGGGCTGCAACCGGGACCCGGAGATCGCGGGCGACCACACCGGCAACCGCGCGCACCTGGCCTGGAGCGCGGGGCCGCACGCCTGCCCGGCCCGCACACCTGCGTACCTGATCGCGCAGACCGCCGTCGACCAGCTGCTCGACGCCCTGCCCGAGCTGCAGCTCGCGGTGCCCGACGCCGAGCTGCGCAGGCAGACCGGCCCGCTGCACCGGACGCTCGCCGAGCTCCCGGTCACCTTCCCGCCCGCGCCCCCGCTGCCCTCGTTCTGAACCGCCGGGGAACATTCCCCGCGCCCGGCCGGTTGCGCACTCTCGGACAGCACGATCGAGAGGACACCCATGAAGATCGGCATCATCGGGGCGGGCGCCATCGGCGGCACGCTCACCCGCAGGCTCACCGCGCTCGGGCACGAGGTCGCCGTGGCGAACTCGCGCGACCCGGAGACGCTGACCGAGCTGGCCGCCGAGACCGGGGCGCGTGCGGTCTGGGCGAAGGACGCGGCGGCCGACGCGGAGCTGGTGATCGTCTCCATCCCGCAGAAGGCGGTGCGAGACCTGGCGCCGGACATCCTCGCGGCCCGGCGGAGCGGCGCCCCGGTCATCGAGACCAACAACTACTACCCGCAGCAGCGCGACGGCCTGATCGAGGAGATCGAGCGGGGAACCACCGAGAGCGCCTGGGTCGCGGAGCGGCTGGGCGCCCCGGTGGTCAAGGTCTTCAACACCATCTGGTGGAAGCGGCTGCTGGAGAACGGCGTCCCCGCGGGCGCGCCCGGCCGGATCGCGCTGCCGATCGCCGGTGACGACGCGGCGGCCAAGCGGATCGTGAGCGCGCTCGTCGACGAGCTCGGCTTCGACCCGGTGGACGCGGGCACGCTCGCCGAATCCTGGCGGCAGCACCCGGGAACCCCGGTGTACGGCAAGGACTTCGACGCCGAGAAGACCGTCGCCGCACTCGCGGAGGCCAGTGCCGAGCGGACCGCGGAGTGGCGCGCCTGAGTTCAGCGGAGCCGCGGGGTGGCGCGCCGGGGCCGGGCGGCCCGGTACCCGGGTGCGGGTCCGCGCGGGCCCGCACCCGCTCCCCCGCTCAGTGGCCGATGTACACCGACTTGGTGTTGAAGTAGGCCTCCAGCCCCTTCTTGCCGCGCTCGCCGCCCCAGCCCGACTGCTTGTGCCCGCAGATCGGCATGGACGGGTCGGAAGCGAGCGCCGAGTTGACCCAGACCTGGCCCGCGCGCAGCTCGTTCACCACCCGGTGCGCGCGGCCCAGGTTCTCGGTCCAGATGGAGCCTGCCAGCCCGTAGTGGGTGTCGTTCGCGGCGGCGATCACCTCGTCCTCGTCGTCGAACGGGATCACCGAGCCGACCGGGCCGAAGATCTCCTCCCGGATGAGCCGCATGTCCGGGGTGGTTCCGGTGACGATGGTGGCCTCGTAGAAATAGCCGGGGCGGTCGAGCGGCTTGCCGCCGGTGATGATCTCGGCGCCCTTGGCCACCCCCTCCCGGACGATCCCCTCGACCCGCTCGCGCTGCTTCTGGCTGATCAGCGGGCCGAGCACGGAGTTCGGGTCGTCGCTACCGCCCATCGGCAGCATCTGCGCGAAGCCGGCCAGCCCCGCCACCACCTGCTCGTAGATGCCGCGCTGCACATACATGCGTGAGGTGCAGGAGCAGTTCTGGCCGGAGCCGGCGAGCAGCCCCATGCCCGCGCCGAGGATCGCCTTGTCCAGGTTCGCGTCGTCGAACATGATGAGCGGTGACTTGCCGCCGAGTTCCAGCGTGAGCCGCTTCAGGTTGCCCGCCGCGGCCTTGACGATCAGCTTCCCGACCTCGGTCGAGCCGGTGAAGGCGATCTTGTCCACGTCCGGGTGCGCGGTCAGCGCGGCGCCGGTGGTCTCGCCGTAGCCGGTGATGACGTTCAGCACGCCGTCCGGCAACCCGGCCTCGCGGAAGATCTCCTCCAGCTTCAGCGCGCTGAGCGGGGTCTCCTCGGCGGGCTTGAGCACCGCGCTGCACCCCGCGGCGAGCGCGGGCGCCACCTTGAGCATGGCGATGAAGAACGGGCCGTTCCACGGGATGATCAGCCCGACCACGCCGACCGGCTCCAGCTGGGTGAAGGTGTGGAAGTTCTCGAAGGTGCCGAGCAGGCCGTCGGAGACCAGGTTGCTCGACTCGCCGTGGATCTTGCCGACCCAGCCCGCGTAGTACACCAGCATCTCCTGCGAGACCTTGATGATGTGCCGGGCGGCGGTGGCGTTCATGCCGTTGTCCTGCGCCTCGAGCTCGGCCAGCTCGTCGGTGCGGGCCTTGATGATCTCGGCGGCGCGGAACAGCACCTCCGCGCGGTGCGCGGCGGGCAGCCTGCGCCACACGCCCGATTCGAAGGTCTCCCGCGCCCTGGCCACCGCCGCGTCGACGGCGCGCTGATCCGAGTCGGCGACCTCGGCGATCTGCTCCTCGGTGGACGGGTTGAAGACCGGGATGACTCCCGAGCTCGGGCTCTCGACCACAGCTTCGACGTCGACGGTGCTGCTCACAGTTGCTCATCCTCCGCATTGCTGGTTCTGCGCGACTACCGAGGAGAATATCACTCTCGTCAGAGGGGAATGAAGATTTCACCGCTCGGCGCGACGCGGCGCCGAGCGCATTTCACGCGATCAGCACCGCGGCCGCGACCGAGACCGCGAGGTAGAGGCCGGGCGCGAGCAGGTCGCGGCGGCCCGCTCGCAGGTGGAACCAGACGGCGGCGGCGAAGTACCCGACCAGCCCGGCGGCCGCGGCGAGCGCGAGCGGGGGCCACAGCAGGATCCCGGCGCAGAGCCCGGCGGCGGCCAGCAGTTTCAGCGCGCCGAGCAGCCACAGCAGGCGCAGTGGGAAGCCGACGGCGGCGATAGTTTCGACGATCATGGGCTGCCTGGTCAGCGTGGCGACGCCGGATCCGGTCACGGCCGCGGCGAGGACGGCCGCGACGACGATGGCGGGGATGGTCATTTCTGCTCCTGGTGCGTGGGGGCGCGGCCGAGCAGGGCGGCGCCGAGGGCGAAGGGGACGAGGGTGGCCATGAACGGGATCGAGGTGCCGAAGGCGATCGCCGCCGCGGTTTCGCTCCCGAAGGCGATGGCCGCGAGGACGGCGCCGATCAGCAGTGCGGCGAGGACGGCCGCCGTTCCGGCCGACACCCGCGCGGCGCGGGCCGTGACGGCGCCCGCGGCGCCTGCCAGGAGGGCCAGCGCCGCGGCGGCGAGGTAGGCGGAGGCGACGTAGGCGAGCTGGACCAGGTCGAGCCAGACCAGGGTGTAGCCGACGAAGTCGGCGGGGCCGTCGAGCCCGGTCAGGTACTCGGCCGCCGACCAGTGCGTCGCCTGCACCGCGAGCTGCTGGGGAGCCGCGCCGGACTGCACGATCGCCACCCTGGCCAGCAGATTCAGCAGAAAACCGCCGGTGCCGAGCACGAAGAGCAGCAGCAGCGGGGCCGCCGACCCCGCTCCCGGCGCGTGGCGCAGGCGCAGCCAGAGCCGGGTCATCACCCCCAGCAGCACCACCGCGACGGCGAAGAGCACCAGCGTGTTGAGCAGCAGGGCCGACGGCGCCGCTGCGGTCGGCTCACCGGTGCCGCCCGCGACCGCGAACAGCCCGACGGCGGCGGCGACCGGCAGCACCGCGACCGGGTCCGCCGAGCCGGGCGCGCACCGGATCGCCACCGCGGCGGCCGCGACGTAGGCCGCGGCGAGCACGGCGAAGACCGGTCCGGTCACCGCCGGGATCTCGGCGTTGGCCAGTGCGAGCAGCAGCCCGGCGGGCCAGAGGGCGAGCAGCGCGGGGCGCGCTCGGGAGGGGAAGGGGTCGCGCACGGCGAGCCTCACTTTCAGCGGACAGTGTGTCTGCCGAAAGTATGAGATTCGCCGAACAGGCTGTCAACCCAATAGGGTCATCCGCGGTACTTCGCCGCCTCCTCGGCGGCCGCGCGCTGGTCGTCGTCGAGCTTGCGGGTGTCCCGCGGCTCGGCGAAGGGCTGGAAGTTCTCCGGCAGCCCGCCCGCGATGGCCTTGCCGTGGTCCAGCTCGGCGTTGACCTCGGCGCCGAGCAGCAGCGCGATATTGGTCAGCCAGAGCCAGACCAGGAAGATCACCACGCCCGCGAGCGAGCCGTAGGTCTTGTCGTAGGAGGAGAAATTGGCGATGTAGAGCGCGAACCCCATCGAGATCACCAGCCAGATGATCACCGCGATCACGCCGCCGGGGCTGACCCAGCGGATGCCGCCCTGGCGGGCGTTCGGGCTGGCCCAGAACAGGATCGCCAGCAGCACCGAGACCAGCACGAACAGCACCGGCCACTTGGCGATGGACCAGACCGTCACCGCGGTCTCGCCGAGCTTCAGGAACTCCCCGATCTGCGCGGCCACCGGACCGCTGGCGACCACGATGGCCGTGCAGACGACCAGCAGGACCACCGCGATCACGGTGACGCCGAGCCGGATCGGGACGGTCTTCCAGATCGGGCGCCCCTCGCCGATGCCGTAGACCGTGTTCGAGGCGCGCATGAAGGCCGCGACGTACCCGGAGGCGGACCACAGCGCGACCGCGAGACCGAGGATCGCGCCGAGCCCGGCGCCCTGCTTGTTGTTCTGCGCCTGCTCGATCAGGGTGCGGACGAAGTCGGCGCTGGAGCCGGGCGCGAGCTGCTGCGCCTGGTTCACCAGCTCGTCGGCGGCGGCCGGGCCGAGCAGGCCGAGCAGCGAGACCAGGACGATGAGGCCGGGCACGATGGAGAGCACCGCGTAGTAGGTGAGCGCGGCGGCCAGATCCGTCAGGTTGTCGCGCTGGAACTCCTTGGCCGCGCGCTTGACCACCGCGAGCAGCGACGGTCTGGAGAGCGCCGCCGGGCTGCTCGGCTCGTCCGGGTCGAGGTCCGGCCTGGCGCCCGCCCCCGTCGCCGGTCCCGCTTCGTTCCGCTGTCCGCCGTGCTCCGCGCTCATACGGTTCCGGTGCCCGCGGTGCGGCGGGGTAAACCGCGGACAGCGATATCCGGCCAGGCCGGGTGCCGCGATGTCGCGCCGAAACAGGCGGCCGCGCCCGCGATCCGGGCGCACCGGGCGGTGCCTCGCGCGTGTCCCCCGTCCGATCGACATCGCCGCCGCGGCGCGCCGAACCCGGGTCGCCTGCGGTTACGCTTCGCCCCGAGCCGAGCGGGGGCTCGGGAGCGATGGGGAGGTTCGTCATGACTACACAGGTGCCGGTCGAGGTTCCCACCGGGCCGCGGGAGGTGGTCGCCCCGGCCGAGCTGGCGCCCGACGACGCCGCCGCGTTCGCGCAGGGGAAAACGGTCAGGTCGCTGGTGATCATCCGGTTCGTGGCCGGGCTCGTCGGGGTGCTGCTGCCCGTGGCGCTGATCGGGTTCGACTTCCTCTTCCTCGGGCAGAGCTGCGTGCGGGTGCGCGGGTCGCTGAGCGCCTACTACCACTCGGGGGCGCGGGACATCTTCGTGCTCGGGCTCGGGATCGTCGGGTTCCTGCTCGCCGCCTACAAGATCACCCGGGCGACGCTGGGCAATGTGTTCAGCCTGGTTGCCGGGTTGGCCATCATCGGGGTGGCGACGCTGCCGACCCGGCGGCCCGGTCCGGTGCCCGCGGGCGAGTGCGGCGGCGGGGTGGCGGAGGCGGCGCTCACCCCGCTGCAGCAGCACTTCGGCGAGGATCGGGTGGCGCTCTGGCACAACGGGTGCGCGATCGCCGCCTTCGCGGCGTTCATCGCCATCTGCCTCTACACCGCCTACCGGGACCGGCGCTACCCGATGCTCCGGCCCGCCCAGGTGCGGGCGCGGCCGCGGTGGCGGCGGCTGGAAGGGGTGTTCGCGGCGATCGACAACGGGATCACCTGGCGGTTCCACCTGGTCTGCGGTCTGCTCATCATCGTCGCCATCGGCTTCTTCGCGGTCACCGCGATCGCCGGGATCGACGAGCTTCCCGGCGGTTTCGGCCCGACCTGGGTGGTCGAGGTCGCCGGGGTCACGATCTTCTCCGCCTCCTGGTTCGCCAAGGGGCTGGACGACTACTTCTGGCGCCGGGAACCGCTCTCCCCCTGCGTCACCCGGCAGGTCGACCTGGCCGTGGTCGATGCGGTGGCCGAGCCGCCGCGGGGCGGCGCTACCGCACGGGGGTGACCGGGCGGACCACCCACCAGGCCACGCCGAGCCAGACCGTGGCGAGCAGGACCGAGCCGAGGATGTCGGCGGGGTGGTGCGCGCCCGCGTAGAGCCGCTGCGCGGCGACCAGGGCCGGGACCAGCAGCAGCGCACCGGCGAGCAGGCGGTATCGGCGCTCGCGGGTCGAGGCCCACACCAGCAGGGCGATGCCGCCGTAGAGCGTGAGCGCGGCGGCGACGTGGCCGGAGGGGAAGCTCGCGGTGGGCGGCAGGTCGGGGTTCAGGTGCTCGACCTCGGGGCGCGGCCGGTCGACGACCGCGGCGGTGGTGAGGAAGAGCGTGATCTCGCCGAGCAGCGCCACCGTGAGGAACAGCGCGGGGCGCCAGGTGCGGAAGACGGCGACCGCGAGCACCGCGACGATCAGCGCCACCACGATGATGGCGAGCGTGTTGCCGACCTCGCCGAACACGTCGAGCACGGCGGTGACGGGCGGCGTCCGGTTCTCGGCGAGCAGCGCGACCAGGCCGTGCTCGCCGGTGGAGTCGGCGCCGACCGCGCGCACCAGCAGCCCGAGTCCGATCAGCGGGGCGAGCAGCAGCACCCAGGCGACCGCGAGCTCGCCGAGCCCGCGCCACGGGTGCGGCAGCGTCGGCGGGTGGTTCGCGGGAACCGGGCGCAGGGCGTCGGTGTCGCCGGGCGGGACGTCGCCGGGCAGCGGCCCCGCGTCCGGCTCCCCTGACTCCACCCGCCAGCGGTGGAAGGCGAGCGCGGCGACGGCGAGCCACACCACGCCGAGCAGCCAGCCCGCGAGCACGTCGGTCAGGTAGTGCACGCCGAGCCCGATCCTGGTCAGCCCCACCGCCACCACCACGGTCAGGATCAGCGCGGTCAGGGTGCGGCGGGCGACCGGAGCCAGCGCGGGCGCGAAGACCAGCAGCAGCACGCCGTAGCAGACCGTCGAGCTCATGGCGTGGCCGCTCGGGAAGCTCCAGCCGTCGGTGCGGTAGACCGGGGTCTCGATCACCGGCCGTACCCGGCCGACGAGTGCCTTCACCACCGGGTTGAGGATCAGCCCGCCCACGCCGGTGACCACGACGAAGGCGGCGAGCCACGGCTGCTTGCGCAGCAGCAACCAGAGCACGCCGACGGTGAGCAGCGCGACCAGCGTGACGGTCGCGCCGAGGTCGGTGAGGGCGCTGAGCACCTCGTACAGGAACCGGTGCTCGGCCACCCGCGCCACCACCGCGTCGCTGACGCTCTGATCGGAGGTGAGCAGCGGCTCCCACTTCGCGCCGATCAACGTGGTGAGCACCGCGAACCCGGCGCCCGCCGCCGCGACCGCGGGCAGCGAGATCGCGCTGCGCAGTGCGTACCGCCCGGTGGCCGCCTGCGTCGTCTCCTCGTCGAGCCGATCGACGGTCACTGCGATACCTCCTGGTCGAGCACTTCGTCGTGGCCGGATTCCCGGAATTCACCCCGGCAATCGCCGACAGTAACCGGGCGGCCACCCGCTCGTTCCAGCGCCGCCTCCCCGGTATCGGCGGGGGCCGGGGGCATGATGGCGCTATGACGGAGCTCCTGGTGCTGGTCAACGGCCTCCCCGGGTCGGGGAAGTCGACGGTGGGGCGCGCGCTGGCCGCGGCGCTCGGCGCGCAGTTCCTGGCCAAGGACGTGGTCAAGGAGGCGCTGGCCGATTGCGTCGACGACGCCGCCGGGGTGGCCGCGCTCGGCGGGGTCGCGATGGACGCGGTGTGGGCGCTGGCCCGCGCGGTGCCGGGCACCGTCGTGGTCGACTCGTGGTGGTTCCGCCCGCGCGACCTGCACCTCGCCCGGGCCGGGTTGGAGCGCTGCGCCGCCGAGCGCGCGGTCGAGGTCTGGTGCGACGTGCCCGCCGAGACCGCCCGCAGCCGGTACGCCGACCGCCGCCGCCCCGCCTTCTACCAGGACCAGCAGCGGCTCGCCGAGCACTGGGACACCTGGGCCGCGCACGCCGCGCCGCTCGGCCTCACCCCGACCGTCCGGGTCGACACCGGTGCGCCGGTGGACAGCGGGTGGCTCGCCGAGCGCGTGCTGGCCGCCGCGGGCCGAACCACGACCGGGGTCCTCCCGCTGCGCTGAGTTCGGGGCCGCAAGCACCGTCGCGGCTCGACCGACGGGCCGAATCGCCTGGTCGCCAATGGTTTCCACGGGCGGCCCGGCGCGACCGAACGTGCCTGCTCCCGGGGCGCGCGGGTGCGCGCGAGGCCGGTCTGTGCTACTACTGATCCGCTGAATGAAAATGATTGTCATTTGCCACAGGCTTGCGGGAGGACGGTCGGCATGGGACATCTGCTGGTGATCGAGAGCTGGGTGGGGGCGATGAGCACCCTGCTGCCGCGGGCGATCCGGGAGTCGGGGCACCGCTTCAGCTTCCTGACCCGCGATCTGGGGCACTACCTGCGCAAGACCCCGCCCGGGCACGCCGTGCACCCGCTGCTCGCGGCGGAGAACCTGCTCACCGCCGACACCAACGACCTCGCCGCGCTCCCGGCCCGGGTCGCCGCGCTGCACGCGGTGCTCGGCTTCGACGGCGTGGTCTCCTCCTGCGACTACTACCTGCCCGCGGTGGCCGCGGTCGCCGAGCACCTCGGGCTGCCCGGCGCCGGGGCCGACGCCACCGCGCGCGCCTGCCGCAAGGACCGCGCGCGGGCGGCGCTGGCCGCGGCGGGCGTCGCGGGTCCGCGCTTCGCCGTCACCGGCGGGTGGCCGGAGACGGCAGCGGCGGCGGCTGAGCTCGGGTACCCGCTGGTGCTCAAGCCGGTCGACCTGTGCGCCGGGATGTTCGTGCGCCGGGTGGCGGACGAGGCCGAGCTGCGCGCCGCGCACGGCGCCGCCACCGCGGCCACCACCAATGCCAGGCAGCAGCCGCGGGTGCCCGCGGTGCTGCTGGAGGAGCTGCTGACCGGGCCGGAGGTGAGCGTGGAGACGGTGACCACCGGCGCGGGCACCGCGGTGATCGGGGTGACCGACAAGAGCCTCACCGGGGCGCCGTTCTTCGTGGAGTCCGGGCACATGTTCCCCGCCGCGCTGCCGGAGCCGGAGCGGGCGGCCGCCGCCGGGCTCGCGGTCGCCGCGGTGACGGCGCTCGGGCTGCGGCTCGGGGTCGCGCACACCGAGGTCAGGCTGACGCCGGACGGGCCGCGGCTGGTCGAGGTGAACCCGCGACCCGCCGGGAACCGGATCACCGAGCTGGTGCGCCGGGTCACCGGCATCGACCTGCCCATGGTGCACGCTCGGCTCGCGCTCGGCGAGGAGCCGGACCTCGAGCCGGTCGACACCGGCGCCGGGAGTGCGGCGATCGGGCTGATCGTGCCGCCGCGCGCGGGGACGCTCGGCGCGGTCGGGCTGCGCGGCGGCGGGGCGGCAGCGGAGCTGGCCGCGCTGCCGGACGTGGTGGAGGCGGTGCTGCCGGAGCCCGGCGCCGTCGCGGGCGATCCGACCAGCAACAACACCTACCTCGGGCACCTCATGGTGGTGGACCGGGCGGGTGCGGGGGCGCGGCGGCGGGCCGAGGAGCTGCTGGACCGGCTGGAGCTGCGCTACGAGGAGCTCGCCGGGGCGGTGGCGCCGTGATCCCGGAAAGCCTGTGTCGCGTCACCGATCTCACCGAGCTGGCCGGGCGGGTGCGCGCGGCGGCTCCGGCGGTCGCGGCCGAACCGGTGACCGTCGCCTTCACCACGCACCAGGGCGCCCAACACGCGGGGCGGCGCACCGGGTACCGCAACCACGTGCTCAGCCTGCGGGTCGGAGCGGCGGTCGGCTCGGCGGCGGTGGCGCCGGGCAGCGTCGGTGACGAGGCCGTGCACGCCTGTGTCGGCACCCCGGCGGAGACGCTGTTCGAGCATCCGCTGCTGCCGGTGCGGGTGGCCGCGCTGGACGCCGTGCTGGCGGCGGCGTGGCCGCACGCGGGCGAGCGGGTCACGGTGCCCGGCGGGGATTCCCGGGCCAAGTCCGAGGCGCGGGCGGCGGCGGTGGTCGAGCTGCTGGGCTCCGGGGTGCGGACGGTGCTGGTCGTCGGCGTGGTCAACTCGCTGCTGCGGGTGCTGCGTGCGCGCGGGATCGGGTACCGGGCCTGCGACCACACCGGCGGGCGGACCGAGTGGGGCGAGCCCATCGGCACCGACGCCGCGGCGGCGCTGCCCGGCTGCGACGCCCTGCTGGTCTCCGGGATGACGCTGGCCAACGGCACGCTGGAGCCGCTGCGCGGGTACGCCGCGGCGCACGGGCTGCCGCTGGTGGTGTTCGCGCAGACCGGGGCCGCGGTGCTGCGCTGCTTCGTCGGCGCCGGGGTGACCGCGCTCTCGGCCGAGCCGTACCCGTTCTTCTGGCTCGACGGCGGGCCGAGCGTGCTGCACCGCTACCGGCAGGAGGCCGCGTGAGCGGGTCAGGGCCGGAGGCGGTAGCGGAGCGTGACCACGGAGGACCCCCGCTCACGCCGAATCCACACAGCGTGAGCGGGTCAGGGCCGGAGGCGGTAGCGGAGCGTGACCACGGAGGACCCCCGCTCACGCCGGATGCACACAGCGTGAGCGAGTCGGGCCCGGAGCGCGACGCAGGGGCGCCGCACCTGCCGGACCTCGCCGTCCCGGTCGCGAATCCGGCGCTGCGGGACCTGCTCGGCGCCGCCCCGCTCGCCCGGATCACCACCCCGCTGCCGCACGAGCACCGCGGCTTCTGGGCCAAGCTGGAGTACCTGCGGCCCGGCGGGATGAAGGCGCGCGCCGCCGTCGCCATGCTCACCGCCGCCAGGGCCCGCGGCGAGCTGCGGCCGGGCGCACCGGTCGTCGAATCGACGAGCGGCACCATGGGATTGGGGCTGCTGTACGCCGGGCAGCTGCTCGGGCACCCGGTGGTGCTCGTGGTCGACGCCGAGCTGGAGCCCACCATGCGGGCGCTGCTCACCGCGCACGGCGCCCGACTCGAGGTCGTCACCGAGCCGCACCCGGCGGGCGGCTGGCAGCGGGCCAGGCTGGAGCGGGTGCGGAGCGTGCTGGCCGCGCTGCCCGGCGCCTGGTACCCGGCGCAGTACGACAACCCGGACAACCCCGCCGGGTACGCGGCGCTGGCCCGCGAGCTGCTCGCCGAGCTCGACGACATCGACGTGCTGGTGTGCAGCGTCGGCACCGGCGGGCACAGCGCGGGGGTGCTGCGCGAGCTGCGCAGGCACCGGCCGGGGGTGCGGCTGGTGGGGGTGGATTCGGTGGGCTCGACGCTCTTCGGCAGGCCGGACCGGCCGCGGCTCATGCGCGGGCTCGGCAGCAGCATCCACCCGCGCAATGTGGCCTACGAGGCCTTCGACGAGGTGCACTGGCTGGGCCCGGCGGAGGCGGTCGACGCCTGCCGCAGGCTGGCCAGGCACAGCTTCGTCACCGGCGGTTGGAGCACCGGCGCGGTCGCCGCGGTGGCGGCCTGGCTGGCGCGGGTCGAGGCGCCGGTCTCGGTGGTGGCGATCTTCCCGGACGGGCCGCACCGCTACCTGGGCACCATTTTCGACGACGAGTTCTGCACCCGCGCCGGGCTCTTCGCCCCGCACCGCCCGTACCCGGTGGAGGTCGCGGATCCCGGCTGCGTCGCCGTCTCCGGCTGGACCAGGTGCCGCTCCGTCGTCGACCCGCTGGCCGCGAAGCGGGTGCCCGCGTGAGGGTGTCCTGGCGGGTGGGCGCGCTCGCGCTCGCCGCGCCGCTGCGGATCGCGCGCGGCAGCATGGCGGCGCGGGAGGCGGTCGAGGTGCTGCTCACCGACGCGGACGGCGTGTGCGGGCACGGCGAGGTGGTCACCAGCGCGCGGCTGGGGCTCGATGTTCCCGGCATCGTGCGGGCGCTCGAGGAGCTGCGGCCCGGGCTGGCCCGCGCCGCGGACGGGGCCCAGGTGCTGGCGGCGCTGGCCGCCGCTCCCCCGCCCGCCGGGGTGCGGGCCGCGGTCGACGCCGCCGCGCACGATCTGCTCGGCATCCGCGCGGGATGTCCGGTGTACGCGCTCGACTTCGCCGTACCCCGCGGTTCGGGGGCCGGAAGCCCGCAGGCCGAGCGGCCGGGTACCGCGGGACCCGTCGAGCCGGGTGCGCCCGTCGCCGCGCGTCCGGCGAGCGCGGTCCGCCGCGCCGCCCCCTTCGCACCGGTCGCGACCGCGCGCACCATCGGGATCGGCGCCCCGTCGGAGGCCGCCCGGCAGGCGAGAACACTGTCACAGAACGGATTCCGAGTGCTGAAGGTCAAGGCCGGGGACGACGTCGATGTCGAGCGGTTCGAGGCGGTGCGCGGTGCCGCGCCGGACGTCGCGGTCATCGCGGACGCCAACGGCGGCTGGAGCCCCGAGCGCGCGGTCCGCGTCCTGGACCGCCTCCCGTGGCTGGACGCCGTGGAGCAACCGGTCGCCCCGGGGAACCCGGAGACCCTGGCCTGGGTGAGCGCGCGCAGCCCGGTCCCGGTGATCGCCGACGAGGACGCCGTGAGCGCCGCCGACGTGCGCGCCCTGGCGGGCGCGGTCGCCGGGGTGAACGTGAAGCTCGCCGAGTGCGGCGGGCTGGCACCCGCCACCGCCATGATCGCCGAGGCGCACCGCTCCGGGCTGGCGGTCATGCTCGGCTGCCTGGTGGCGAGCTCGCTCGGCATCGCCCCGGCCGTGCACCTGACCCCGCACGCCCGCTGGGTCGACCTGGACGGGCACCTGCTGCTGGCCCGCGACCCGTGGACCGGGCTCGGCGGCCACGACGGCCTGCTCCGCCCGGACGGCACCCCCGGCCTCGGCGTGCGGCGGGTGGCGCCGTGAGCGGGACCATGGGCTCGTTCCGCACCTTCCCGCTCGCGGTCCGGCTGCTGCTGATCAACCAGTTCGGCGTGAATCTCGGCTTCTACCTGCTGATCCCGTACCTGGCGACCTACCTGACCGACGATGTCGGGCTCTCGCTCGCGCTGGTCGGGGTGGTCCTCGGCGTGCGGAACCTGGCCCAGCAGGGGCTCTTCCTGCTCGGCGGCACCGCGGCCGACCGGCTGGGCGCGCGCGGCGTGATCATCGCCGGGTGCGGGCTGCGGACCGTCGGGTTCGGGCTCTTCGCGCTGGGCGAATCGGTGCCGGTGCTGTTGGCGGCGGCGGTGCTCAGCGGGCTGGCGGGGGCGCTGTTCAACCCGGCGGTGCGCGCCTACATCGCGGTCGCCACCGACCGGCGGGCCGAGGCGTTCGCACTGTTCAATGTGTTCGCGCAGGCCGGGGCGCTGGCCGGGCCCGCGCTCGGGGCGGTGCTCGTCTTCGTCGACTTCCGGGTCTCGGCGCTGGTCGCGGCGGGGATCTTCGCGCTGCTCACGCTCGCGCAGGCCGCGGTGCTGCCGGGCCGCGCGGTGCCGCCGCAGCAGCGGTCGGTGCCCGCGCAGTGGTGGGCGTGTCTGCGGGACCGCCGCTTTCTGGCCTTCACGCTCGCGCTGAGCGGGATGTTCGCGCTGCAGAACCAGCTGTACCTGGTGCTGGCGGTGGCGGCGCAGCGCGCGACCGGGTGGGCGAGCGCGGTGGCGGCGCTCTTCGCGGTCTCCACGCTGGTGACCTTCGCCGGGCAGGTGCCGATCACCAGGCGCTTCGGCGCCCGACCCGAGCGGGGGCCCGCGCTCGCGCTCGGCATGGCGGTGATGGGGGCGGGGTTCGCGCTGCTCGGGGCGGCGCCGCTGCTCGGACTGGCGCCGCCGCTCGCGCTGGTCCCCGTGCTGGTGACGACGGTGTTCCTCGCGGTCGGGATCATGATCGCGCAGCCGTTCGTGTACGAGCTGATCCCCGCGTTCACCACCGAGCGCGACACCGGCACCTACTTCGGCATGTTCTACCTGGTGTCCGGGGTGGTCGCGGCGGTCAGCACCGCCGCGGTCGGCGCGCTCGGCGAGCTCGGGGGGCACGACACGGGGTGGATCGCGGCGCTGGTCTGTGCCGGGATCGGCTTCGGGTGCGCCGCGGCGGTATCGCTGCTGCACCGGCTCGGTGCGCTGCCGCGGGCGGAGGTCGTGGCGTGAGCGGCGAGGCGGCATCGCCGCAGACGATGCCCGGCGCGGGCGCGGCGAGCCCGGGCGAATCCCCGGACGCGCTCCGCGCGCGCAACTTCCTCACCGATAATCCGGCGCTGTACGAGGCACAGTTCCCGGACCCAGGGCACCGGGCCGCCCGCTTCGTCGACGAGACCGTACGCCGGTTCCGGGGCGGACGCACCCTGCTCGACCTGGGCTGCGGCACCGGGCGGGACGCCGGGTACCTGGCCGGGATCGGCTACACCGTGACCGGCCTCGACTCCGCCACCGCCATGCTCGACCACGCAAGGGCCACCCACCCGGCCGCGAACTTCGTGCACGGCGACCTGCGCGCCTTCCGGCTCGGCACCCGGTTCGACACCATCACCTGCCTGGACAGCGCGCTGCTCTACTGCCACACCAATGCCGAGCTCGCCGCCTTCCTCGCGCACTGCGCACACCATCTCACCCCGGGCGGGCTGCTGATCGCCGAGATGCGCAACGGCGCCTTCTTCCTCGGCGACACCGAACTGCTCGGCGGACCGAGGACCCGCGCGCTGACCTGGCGCGGCGCCACCTACCGCTCGCACACCACCCTGCGGATCGACCACGCCGCGCAACTGCTGCGCCGGGAGCGGCGCTGGACCCTCCCGGACGGCACCGCGCTGCACCAGGAATCGGCCTGGCGGCTGCTCTTTCCGCAGGAGCTGCGGTACTTCCTCGCCGTCGCCGGATTCGACGTGCTCGCCCTCTTCGACGGCCCCGGCCCCCGCACCGACCCGGTGTGGGAACCCGGCGCGGCGCCGTCCCCCGACGCCGCCTCCGGCGATCGGCTGCACCTGGTCGCCCGGCTCCGGGCGGCCGCCCCCGAAGGAGAAACCTGATGCAGCACCCCACCCTCGACCGGCGCCGGTTCCTCGGACTCGCCGCGGGCGCGGGCACCCTCGCGCTCGCCGCCGCCTGCGGCACCGGACCGGACCCCGCCGCCGCCCCGCGCGCGGGCGGCCGGCTTCGTGCGGTGTTCGCGGGCGGTGGGGCCCGTGAGGTCCTCGACCCGCACAAGGCCAACCTCTTCGTCGAGGCCGCCCGCGCCAAGGCGCTCTACGACAAGCTCGCCGACCTCGGCACCGACGTCGCCCCGCAGCCGCGGCTCGCCGAGCGTTGGGAGCCGGACGCCTCGCTCACCCGCTGGCGGATCACGCTGCGGCAGGCGGTCTTCCACGACGGCCGCCCGCTGCGCGCGACGGACGTGCTGGCCAGCTACGCCCGCATCCTCGACCCCGCGCAGGCGCTGCGCGCCCGCTCCAGCCTCACCGTGATCGACCTGGCGGCGAGCCGCGCGGTGGACGACCGCACGGTGGAGTTCGCGCTGCGCCGCCCGTTCGTCGAGTTCCCCAACGTGCTCGCCGCCTTCGGCGCCTACATCGTGCCCGAGGGACACACCGACTTCGATCGCCCGAACGGCACCGGCCCCTTCGCCTTCCGCTCCTTCGAGCCCGGCCGCAGCACCCTGCTGGCCCGCTTCGCCGACCACTGGGACGGCGCCCCGCACCTGGACGAGCTGGAGTTCCTGCTCGCGAACGAGGAGTCGGCGCGGATCAACGCGCTGCTCGGCGGCCAGGTGGAGTACGCGCACGACCTCTCCGCCACCACCGCGCGCAGCCACGAGGCGGGCGGCCGGGTGGCCGTGGTGCGGTCGGCGAACAGCCTGGCGCACGGCTTCGCCATGAAGGTGGACCGGCCGCCGTTCGACCGCCGCGAGCTGCGCGAGGCGCTCTTCCTGCTCGCCGACCGGCAGCAGCTGGTGGACAGCGTGCTCTCCGGCGCCGGGCAGGTCGGCAACGACCTGTACGGCCGCGGCTACCAGTACTACGACGAGGCGATCCCGCAGCGCGCCGTCGACATCGAGCGGGCGCGGTCCCTGGTGAAAGCGGCCGGGGCGGAGGGGGCGCGGATCGACCTGCTCACCTCCACCGCGTCGGCGGGCATGGTGGAGGCGGCAACCGTGCTCGCCGACCAGGCCCGCGCGGCCGGGCTCACGCTGAACGTGGTGCAGGGCAACAAGGACACCTACTGGGCCGACACCCTGAACACCGGGGTGCTGACCAGCTTCCGCTCCGGCACCATGCCGATCGAGACGCACATCGCGCAGCGGCTGCTCAGCGGCGCGAGCAACAACGTCACCAAGTGGCAGCGGCCGGAGTTCGACGCGCTGTACGACACCGCCGTCGCCACCGCCGACCCGGCCGCCCGCGCCGAGCTCTACGCCCGCATGCAGCGCATGCTGCACAGCGACGGCGGCTACCTGTGGTGGGGGTTCGGGGAGAGCGTGGTCGGCACCGCGCGCTCGGTGTCCGGGGTGGCGTCGGCGCCCGCCAACACGCTGGACTGGGCGCGCTTCGACAAGGTCTGGATGGCGTGAGCTTCGGCCGGTACGTGGCGCGGCGGCTCGCGCTCGGCGCTGCGCAGGTGCTCGCCGTCGTCACCCTGGTGTTCCTGCTGGTGGAGGCGCTGCCAGGGGATGCGGCGGTAACGCTGGCCGGGGACAACCCGGACCCGGAGCGGATCGCGCGCATCCGGGCCGCCATGGGGCTGGACCGGCCCGCGCCGGAGCGCTACCTGGACTGGCTGGCCGGGCTGGCCCGCGGCGACCTCGGCACCTCGCTCGCCGCCGAGCGGCCGGTGCGTGAGTTCCTCGCCTCGGCGGTGCCGCCGACGCTGCTGCTGGCCGGGTGCACCCTGCTGCTGCTGGTGCCGCTGGCGGTGTGGCTCGGGGTGCTCTCCGGGAGCCGGGAGGGCGGGGTCATCGACCGGGTGGTGAGCGGGGTGAGCATCGGGCTGCACGCGGTGCCGGAGTTCGCGCTGGCGCTGCTGCTGGTCGCGGTGTTCGGGGTCGGGCTGGGGTGGTTGCCGCCGACCGCGGTCGGCATCAACCCGTTCACCGAACCCGCGGTGCTCGTGCTCCCGCTGCTGGTGCTGGCCGCGCGCCCGATCTGCTCGGTCGCGCGGCTGGTGCGCGCCGGGACCATCGAGGCGCTGGAGTCCGGGTACGTCCGGCAGCTGGTGCGAATCGGGTTGCCCGAATGGCGGATCCGCTACCTGCACGCGCTCCCGAACGCCGTCGCGCCCGCCGTGCAGCAGCTGGCCCGCACGGTGGACTGGCTGCTCGGCGGGGTGATCGTGGTCGAGGCGGTGTTCGTGATCCCCGGACTCGGAACCGCGCTCGTCGACGCCGTCGCCGCCCGTGACCTGCCGGTCGTGCAGGGCCTCGCGGTGCTCTTCGCCACCACGACGGTACTGGTGAACCTGGTCGCCGACGTGGTCGCATTCCGGTTGGCGCCCCGCACGGCGGGGCTGCGATGAGCGCCCCGAAGCGATACAGGGTCGCGCGGTACGGCACCGGCATCGCCCTACTGGGCATTCCTCTGCTCCTGGCCCTGGCAGGCCCCTGGTTCGTCCCGGACGAACTCACCAGGGGCATCCCCTTCGCCGGCGGCACCGACCACCCCCTCGGCACCGATTTCGTCGGCCGCGACGTCTGGCACCAGGTCCTGCTCGGCGGCCGCAGCGTCGTCCTGATCGCCCTCACCGCCACCGCGCTCTCCTACCTGGCGGGCATCCCCGTGGCGCTCGCCGCCGCCACTACCCGCCGCCGCCTGGTGGACGAGGCACTCATGCGCCCACTGGACCTGCTCCTGGCGGTCCCCTCACTCCTGCTGCTCATCCTGGTCGCCGGGATAGCCCGCGCCGGAACCGCCATGGTCATCGTCGCCGTGGCACTGGTGAACCTGCCCGACGTGGTCCGCGTGGTCCGCGCCGCCGCACTGGAGGTAGCGGGCAGACCCGCGGTCGAAGCACTCCGCCTGCAGGGCGAGACCCGCGGCTACATCGCCGTCCGCTACGTCGGCCGCTCCGTGCTCCGCACCCTCGCCGCCGACCTCGGCATCCGGCTCACAGCCGCGCTGTACCTGGTGGCCTCCGCCTCGTTCCTCGGCATCGGCGTCGCTCCCGACGCCGCCGACTGGGCCGTCATGGTCGACCGCAACCGCGCCGGCCTGTTCCTGCAACCCTGGGGAGTGGTCGTGCCCGCCCTGCTCATCGTCGCGCTCACCGTCGGACTCAACCTGATTTTCGACCAGGCCACGGATCGGCGGCACCGGTGACCCCGGTCGCCGAGGTCACGGCGCTCTCGGTCACCGCGGGCGACCGCGCACTGCTCGCGGAGGTCGGGCTGCGGATCGCCGCGGGCGAGGTGGTCGCACTGGTCGGCGGCTCCGGCAGCGGGAAGACCACGACCGCGCTCGCGCTCTTCGGCGAGTTCCCGGCCGGGGCCGCGGTGCGCGGGTCGGCGCGGGTCGCGGGCCGGGCCGCCTTCGTCCCGCAGCACCCGGCGGCGGCGCTGGACCCGGTGCGGCGCATCGGCTCCGCGCTGCGCGAGATCGCCGCGCACCACGGCACCGCCGACCTCGCGGCCGCGCTGCGCCGGGCGCACCTCCCCGCCGACCGCGCCTTCCTGCGCCGCTTCCCGCACCAGCTCTCCGGCGGGCAGCAGCAGCGGCTGCTGATCGCCATGGCGCTGCTCGGCGATCCGGTGCTGGTCGTCGCCGACGAGCCGACCACCGGGCAGGATCCGGTGACCAGGGCGGGCATCGTGGCGGAGCTGCGGGCGCTGCGCGACGCGGGGATCGCCGTCCTGGTGCTCTGCCACGACCTGGACGTGGTGCGGAGCCTGGCCGATCGGGTGGTCGTGCTGGATCGGGGCCGGGTGGTCGAGGAGGGGCCGGTGGGCGCGATGTTCGCCGCACCGGCGGCCGAGTACACCCGCGCCCTGGTGGCCGCGGCACCTGCCGCACCGGCCGCTCCGAGGAATCGCGGCGGGGGCGGCGGCATCGAGGGCATCGCGAAGCACTCCGGCGCGCGTGAGCGCGATCCGCTACCGCCGCCCGCCGGAGAACTGCGCGGCGCGCCCGGTGCGGGAACTGCGGGAAGCACCAGGGCAGCCCGGCTGGAGGTCGCGGGACTGGCCGCCGGGCACCACGGCGACGTCGTGCTCGCCGACGTCACCCTCACCGTCGAGCCGGGCACCTGCCTCGGCATCGTCGGCCGCTCCGGCAGCGGCAAGACCACCCTGGCCCGCTGCCTCGCCGGGCTGCACGTCCCCGCCGCGGGCGAGCTCCGCCTGGACGGCACCCCGCTCCCCCGCACCCTCGCGGCCCGCGGGCGGACCGGAATCGCCGACGTGCAGTACGTCTTCCAGGACGCGGCGGGCTCCTTCGATCAGCACCGCCCGATCCTGGAGCAGATCGCCAGGACCGCGATCCGGCTGCGCGGCCTGCGCACGAACGCGGCCCGCGCGGCCGCCGCCGAACTGCTCGAGCGCCTCGGGCTGCCCGCGGCGACCACCGCCCGCAGGCCCGCGCACCTCTCCGGCGGCGAGCTGCAGCGCTCCGCGCTGGCCCGCGCCCTGCTGGCCCGGCCCCGGCTGCTGATCGCGGACGAGATCACCACCGCGCTGGACACCGTCACCAGGGCCGCGATCCTGGACCTGCTGGCGGAACTCGAGATCACCCGCGTGGTGATCGCGCACGACCTCGCCGTGCTCGCCCGGATCGCCGACACCGTCGCGGTGCTGCACGACGGCCGGGTCGTCGACCACGGCCCCGCGGCGACGATCCTCGGCGCCACCGGCCACGCCCCCAGCAGCGCGCCGCTCGTATGACCGGGGCCGAGCGCACCCGACCGGAACAGTTCAGCGGGGTGCGCCGGCGAGTCCGACCGCCGCGGGGCGTCGGCCCACCGGACCGGCGGCGGCCCGGCGCGGCGCTGCCCCGTGACCGGGGCCGGCCCTCCCTGGGCCGGCCCCGCACCGCTACTTGGCGGGGTACGGCGCGTTGATGGTGCTGAAGTACTGGATCGCCGCCCCGATGGCGGCGGGCGCGGTGACCAGGATCTGGCCCGCGACCGTGCCGAGCGCGCCGATCGCGATCACTCCGCCGATGCACCCCACCGCCGCCGCGGGCACGAAGGGCCCGAAGAGCCCGACGATGGTCGCCGAGGCCACCGTCGCCCCGGCGATGCCGCCGAGCACGCAGCCCGCGGCGGCCCCGGTCAGCCCGCCGACCAGGGTGCCGATGGTGGCGCCCATGCTGATCGTGCTGGTCATCCGGGACCACGCCGCCTGCTCACGGTCGTACTCGGACTTCCACGGCGCCTTGTCCTCGTACGGCAGCGCGACCGGCTTGTACACCGCGCGCTCCGGCGCCAGCTGCGGCGTGAGCACCGCGGTGCGGCCGGAGATCTCGGCCGCGATCGGGAACTCGAAGTCGTCCAGCCGGAAGGTGAGCGGCGTACCCGCCACCGTCACCCCCTCCGGCGAGACGATCTTCAGGACCCCGTCCGCCACCTCCAGCGCGCCCGAGCCGATCTCGACGATCGACGAGGTCTCGGTGGCACGGGCCTCGAATGTGACGGCCCCGGCCGCCTGCCCGGGGTCGGCGAGCGCCGTGCCCGGCACGACGCCGAGCACAGCGAGCGCGAGCGCGGGGGCGGCAAAGGTCCTTCGCAACATGTTTCATCCTCATCGGTCGAGCGGAACGAGCCCGCTCAGACTAACGAGAATGATTTTCACTAGCAATAAGGTCCAGGGCAATGTCGGTGATCAGGTCCTCCTGGCCGCCGACGAGGCGCCGCTCCCCGACCGCCAGCAGGATCTGGCGGGTGTCGAGGCCGTACTGCTTGGCGGCGGCCTCGGCGTGCCGCAGGAAGCTGGAGTAGACCCCGGCGTAGCCGAGCGTCAGCGTCTCCCGGTCGACCTGGACCGGGCGGTCCTGCAGCGGGCGCACGATGTCGTCGGCGGCGTCCTGCAGCGCGAACAGGTCGCAGCCGTGCTTCCAGCCGGAGTGGTCGGCGACCGCGACGAAGGGCTCGATCGGGCAGTTGCCCGCGCCCGCGCCGTGCCCGGCCAGCGAGGCGTCCACCCGGATCACGCCCTCCTCGACCGCGACCACCGAGTTCGCCACCGAGAGCGAGAGGTTCTGGTGCGCGTGGATGCCGATCTGGGTGCCGGGGTCCAGGATGTCGCGGTAGGCGCGCACCCGGTCGCGGACCCCGTTCATGGTGAGCCGCCCGCCGGAGTCGGTGACGTAGACGCAGTGCGCGCCGTAGGACTCCATGAGCTTGGCCTGCTGCGCCAGCGCGGCGGGCTCGGCCAGGTGCGACATCATGAGGAAGCCGCTGACGTCCATGCCGAGTTCGCGGGCGGTGCCGATGTGCTGGGCGGCGACGTCGGCCTCGGTGCAGTGCGTGGCCACGCGCACCGAGGTGACGCCCATCTCGAAGGCGCGCTTCAGCTCGACCACGGTGCCGACGCCGGGCAGCAGCAGGGTGGTCAGCTTGGCCCGGTGCACCACCTCGGCGGCGGCCTCGATCCACTCCCAGTCGGTATTGCTGCCGGGGCCGTAGGTGAGGCTGTGCCCGGCGAGGCCGTCGCCGTGCGTGACCTCGATGGCGTCCACGCCCGCGGCGTCCAGCGCGGCGGCGACCCTGGCGACGTTCTCCGGGCTGATCCGGTGCCGCATGGCGTGCATGCCGTCGCGCAGCGTGACGTCCTGGATGTAGAGCGCGGCGCCGTCGGCGGCGCTGGGGCGGGTGGTCTCGGTCATCGAACTGCCTCCGCGAGCATGGTGTCGGCGATCTGCTCCGCGACCTGCAGGGCGGCGGAGGTCATGATGTCGAGGTTGCCCGCGTAGGCGGGCAGGTAGTGCGCGGCGCCCTCGACCTCGAGGAAGACCGAGACCTTCCACAGCCCCGGGCCCTTGTCGACGCCGCCGGTGAGCGTGGTGACCGGCTCGGCGTCGTCCAGCTTGGTGAACTGCACCTCCTGCTTGAGCCGGTAGCCGGGCACGTACTGCGCGACGGCGGCGACGGTGTTGCGCACCGACTCCCGGATCGCCTCCTGGTCCGGGTCGGAGACCAGCGTGAGCACGGTGTCGCGCATGATCAGCGGCGGCTCGGCGGGGTTGAGCACGATGATGGCCTTGCCGTGCGCGGCACCGCCCACCTTCACGATCGCCTCCGAGGTGGTCTCGGTGAACTCGTCGATATTGGCGCGGGTGCCCGGCCCGGCCGACTTCGAGGCGATGGAGGCCACGATCTCGGCGTAGTGCACGTCGGTCACCGCGGCCACCGCGGCCACGATCGGGATGGTGGCCTGGCCGCCGCAGGTCACCATGTTCACGATCGGCTCCGCGAGGTGCTCGTCGAGGTTGACCGTCGGCACCACGAAGGGGCCGACCGCGGCGGGGGTGAGGTCGATGATCCGCTTGCCGTGCGGGCGCAGCGCCTCGACATTGGCCAGGTGCGCCTTGGCGGAGGTGGAGTCGAAGACGATCTGGATCTCGTCGAAGAGCGGGTGCGCGATCAGCCCCTCGACCCCGTTGTCGACGGTGGCGACGCCGAGCCTGCGGGCCCGGGCCAGGCCGTCGGATTCCGGGTCGATGCCGACCAGCACGGCGATCTCGACGTGCTTCGCGACGCGGAGGAGTTTGATCATCAGGTCGGTGCCGATATTGCCCGACCCGATGACCGCGGCCTTGATGCGGCTCATGCTGTCCTGCTTTCCCGAGTGGTGAAGGTGGCGGTGACGCTGCCGATTCCGGTGAGTTCGGCGTGGTAGGTGCCGCCGGGGGCGACCGAGGCCAGCGGGCCGAGCGCGCCGGAGAGCACGATCTCGCCCGCGCGCAGCGGGGAGCCGAACTCACGGGCGGTGTTCGCCAGCCAGGCCAGCGCCGCCCACGGGCTGCCGAGGCAGTCGGTGCCGCGGCCTGCGGAGATCTGTTCGCCGCCGGAGGTGAGCACCATGGTGACCTGGTCCAGGTCGGGGGCCTCGGCGAGCGGCAGCGAGTCGCCGAGCACATAGAGCCCGGAGGAGGCGTTGTCGGCGACGGTGTCGGCGAACTTGATGTCCCAGTTCGCGACGCGGCTGTCCACGATCTCCAGCGCGGCATGCACGGTGCGCACGTAGCGCGGCGCCTCGGCGGCGGTGATCGGCGCGGTGATGTCGGCGGCCAGGGTGAAGGCGATCTCCGCCTCGACCCGCGGTTGCAGCAGCCGATTGATGTCCACCGCGGCATCGCCGGTGCAGTCGAAGTCGTCGAGCAGCACGCCGAAGTCGGGCTGCTCGACGCCGAGCTGGCGCTGCACCGCGGGCGAGGTCAGCCCGATCTTGCGGCCGATCACGGTGCGGCCGCCCGCGAGCAGTGCGGCGAGGTTGCGCTGCTGGATGGCGTAGGCCGACGCCAGGTCGTCGGGGGCGATCAGGTCGCGGATCGGGGCGCAGGGAATGCCGGTCGCGGCGGCCGCGGCGAGCCGCGCGGCGGCCGCCTCGATCGTCTGGGGTTCCACCGTTGTCATGGTTCGAACGGTAGGCCCGCCCGGCGGCCGTGAATAGGATCTGTCCCATGAAACGGGACAACCTGTCGCTGCTGCAGCGGTCGGCGCTGGTGCTCGACGCGTTCCCCGGTGGCACCGCGCTCACCCTGGCCGAGGTGGCGGCGCGCACCGGGCTGCCGCGCTCGACCGCGCACCGGGTGCTGACCGGGCTGGTCGAGCTGGGCTGGCTGGCCCGCACCGGCAGCCGCTTCGAGCTCGGGCTCGGGCTGTTCGAGCTGGGTGAGCGGGTCGGGCTCAAGTACCGGCTGCGCTCGGCGGCGCTGCCCTTCATGCAGGATCTGTTCGCGGTGACCGGGCAGACGGTGCACCTGGCGGTCCGGGACGGGCTGGACGCGGTGTACGTGGAGAAGATCCACGGCCACGCCGCGCTGCCGCTGCCCTCGCAGATCGGCGGCAGGCTCCCGCTCACCTGCACCGCGGTCGGCAAGGCGCTGCTGGCGCCGGAGACGCCGGAGGTGCGGGCCGCCGCGCTGGCCGCGCCGCGCAGCTACACCGCCAACTCGGTCACCGACCCGGGGCGGCTGGCCGTGCAGCTGGACGCGGTGCGGCGCACCGGCGTCGCCGTCGAGCGCGAGGAGTCCGCGCTCGGCTGCTGCTGCGTGGCCGCGCCGGTGCTGCAGGCCGGGCAGCCGGTCGCCGCGCTCTCGGTCTCGGTGCCGACCGGCGATTTCGCCCCCGAGCTGCTCGCCCCCGCCGTCCGCACCGCCGCGCTCGCGCTGGGCCGGGTGCTCTCCAAGGGGCCGACGGCAGAGCTCTGATCGCGTCCCGGGCTACCGGCGCCCGTCGGCGACGACCGCTCGGTGCTCGACGGCGCGGTCCGGCAGCACCGGGCACGCACCCCGCGCCGTCCGAGGAGTACCGATGGCCCGAGCACACCGGCTGCCGGGTCGGGCGGTGTGCCGCATTTGCCCGCGGACCGCGCGGTCCGGCAGAGTAGCCCCCGGTGTGCCGGGAAGTCTGGTCGGCACCCGGCCCGGAGCGGGTCGGGTTCTGCGACGAAGGGACCCGCCGTGCCGAGCCTGCTCCGCCCCGGCTCCTGGGCCGAAGCCCAGCGCTTGGCCGCGATCCTGCGCACCGAGACCGCGGGCGGGCTGCTCTTGGTCGCCGCCGCGATCATCGGCCTGGTCTGGGCGAACAGCCCGTGGTGGCACGGGTACGAAGCACTGCGCGAGTTCACGGTCGGCCCGGCGGCGCTGCACCTCGACCTGAGCCTGCACACCTGGGCCGCCGACGGCCTGCTGGCGATCTTCTTCTTCGTGGTCGGGCTGGAGCTCAAACGCGAGTTCGTCGCGGGCGACCTGCGCGATCCGCGCCGCGCGGCGCTGCCCATCCTGGCCGCGGTCGGCGGGATGATCGTGCCCGCGCTGATCTTCGTCGCGGTGAACGCGCGCACCGGCGGCGGCGCGCTCGCGGGCTGGGCGGTGCCGACCGCGACCGACATCGCCTTCGCGCTCGCGGTGCTCGCCCTGCTCGGCGCGCACCTGCCCAGCGCGCTGCGCACCTTCCTGCTCACCCTCGCCGTCGTCGACGACCTGCTCGCCGTCACCGTCATCGCCGTCTTCTACACCGACGACCTGCACCTCGGCTACCTCGCCGCGGCCGTCGTTCCGCTGGCGGTGTTCCTCCTCGCGGCCCGGCGGCGCCTGCCCGGTTGGGTGCTGCTGCTCCCCGCCGTGCTCACCTGGTGGCTGGTGCACCAGTCCGGCGTGCACGCCACGGTGGCCGGGGTGCTGCTCGGGCTGGCGGTCCCGGTCCTCGCCCGCGATCCGGACACCCCCGGCCCGGCCGAGCGGCTCGAGCACCGCCTCCGCCCGCTCTCGGCCGGCTTCGCCGTCCCGGTCTTCGCGTTCTTCGCCGCGGGCGTGCACCTGGGCGGCGCGAGCGCCTTCACCGCCGCGCTGCGCGACACGGTCACCCTGGGCGTGGTCGCCGGGCTGGTGCTCGGCAAGGTGATCGGCATCGTGGCGACCACCTACCTGCTCGCCACCTTCACCCGCTCCCGCCTCGATACCGACCTGACCTGGTGGGACGTGCTCGGCCTCGGGCTGCTCGCCGGTATCGGCTTCACCGTCTCGCTGCTCATCGCCGAACTCGCCTACGACGAACCGACCACCGCCGACCACGCCCGCATCGGGGTCTTCCTCGGCACGCTCGTCGCCGCGCTGCTGGCCGCGGTCGTGCTCACCGCCCGCAACCGCGCCTACCGCCGGATCGCCGAGCGCGAGCAGGTGGACGCCGACCACGACGGCATCCCGGACATCTACCAGCAGCCCTGAGTCAGCGCCGGAGGCGGAGCAGCCTGGACAGCCGCCAGCGCCCGTCGCCGTCGTGCGGCCCGAGGTAGAGCACCGCGATCCCGGCGACGACGATCCCGATCAGGTTGAGCGCCAGCTGCCCGATCGACATGAGCGCCAGGTGCCACTCCCCGATCGTGCTCGCGACCACCGCGAACCCGGCCGCGGGCACCGTCGTCACCGAGATGAACACCCCGACCAGCGCCGCCGACTTCGCGGTGCAGAGCGCCAGCATCCCGGCCCCGCCCGCGAGTACCGCGACCACCAGCGAGAACGGCCCGACCTGGTAGATGAAGTCGACGTTCTGCGCCGCCTCGAACCCGGTCAGCGTGATCCAGCCGAACTGCTCCCAGCACAGCGTCGCCGCCAAGGTGATCGCCATCGCCACCGGGAACCCGACCAGCAGCGGGAGCGCCGAGCGCCGCACCAGCGCCCGGTCCCGGCGCACCGCGCCCACCGCGAACGCGGCGAGCGGCCCGAACTCCGGGCCGACCACCATGGCGCCGACGATGGTGACCGCCGAATCGGTGGCCACCCCGACCGCGGCGAGCAGGCAGGCGATGGTCAGGAAGGCGACGAACGAGGCGCTCAGCGTCGACTCCTCGTGCGTGCGGGCCAGCAGCTCCTCCCACACCACGGCGTCGGTGGGCTCGCCGGGCGCTTCGGCGTCCGCGCGCTCGGCCGCCGCGGAGAGCACCGTCTCCAGCGGCACCAGCGTGATGGCGCCGGTCTGCGCCAGCCCGAGCCGCTCCAGCCCGGCCAGCACGGTATTGGCGGCCTCGCGGGCCACGTCGGCCTGCACCAGGTCGCCCGCCGGGGCCAGCGCGGCGCCGCGCAGCAGCGACAGGTGGGTGACGCCGGGGTCGGCCTCGAGCGCCGCGAGCACCGCGTCGGTCGAGGCTGCCGGAGTGATGATGCGCAGGTGCAGCACGACGGCTCCCTCCTGAATCCGGCCCACGCGGGCCGGCGCAGAATCTACCGGCGCGGCGGGCCGGACGCACCCGTCGTAACACGGAACTCGCCACCGCCGACATGTTTGCCAACAGTGTGCTGCATCGGGTCGTACGAGCGGAGGCATGGTGGACGGCGATGGCGCCCGGCGGACGGACGAGCGACCCGCGGCACTCTGGGCGGAGCGGCTCGCGGAGTTCGCGTGCTGCCCGGTGCTGGCCCGCAGGGACGGCCCGCACGACGGCAGCAGCGCGGTCGCCGTCACCACGCTGGTCTGGACCGACGGCCCGACCGTGACCCAGATGCGCGCATTGGTCACCGAATTCAGCGCGCTGGAGCCGCGGATCACCGGAACGGCGCTCGGCTTCGAGCACCACCACACCGCCCGCGGGCGAGCGCTCGGCGCGCTCGCCTGGCTGGACCGCGACCCCGCCCGGGTGCGGCTGCCCGAGGCGATCGTCGCCCAGATGGCCGCCGAGCAGATCGGCTACCCGGAGGCCGCGC
Organism: Nocardia sp. NPDC057353; assembly: GCF_042667085.1. Lineage (NCBI taxonomy): Bacteria > Bacillati > Actinomycetota > Actinomycetes > Mycobacteriales > Nocardiaceae > Nocardia > Nocardia sp. NPDC057353. The sequence goes on along the minus strand of NZ_JBHVAK010000004.1, from coordinate 46,914 downwards.
CCGCGCACTGGCAGACCCGCGCCGCCGGTTTGCTCGGCCTCGGCCCGCACGGCGGCGAGTTCACCCTGCCCGCGCTGCGGCTGCTGCAGCAGAGCGCCCGCAGCCACGGCTGGCCCGCCGCGCTGCGCTGGCTGGACGGTCTCGCGGACGAACCGGGCAACCGGCTCAGCGTGGTCCGCTGAGCCGCACCCGACGACAGATACTGCGGGCGCCCACGCAGTACTATCGTCGGCGAGGTGGTGAACATGACGACGCGGTCCTGGCACGACCGGCTCTCGCGCACCCAGCTGCTCGGCGTGCTGTCGGTGCTGGACACCTGCGCGGACTCGGCGGGCGGGCAGTCCTTCAAGGAGGCGCTCACCGAGTCGATCGCCACCCACTTCGGCGTCCGCGACGTGACCTTCTTCCACGGCCCGACCTACCCGGAGATCTTCGCCGACCCGGCGCCGCTGCTCGGCGGCGCGACCGCGCGGCTGCTCCCGGTCTACCGGGAGAAGTGGCGGGACAAGGACCTCTTCGCGCTGCCGCGGGCCAGGCGCGCGCTGGCCGGGTCCGGCTTCGTCACCCTGTCCGAGCTGGCCAGGCTGCCCGGGCCGCAGCGCTCCTACGTGGTCGACTACCTGCGGCCGAACGACATGCACACCGCGTCGGCGCTGCACCTGCGGCTGGCCGACGGCGAGGCGCTGGTCGGCATGTTCGACCTGATCCGGCCGTGGGACGACACCGACCTGCTGGCCATCCGGCTGCTGGCCAGGCAACTGCGGGCAGGCACCACGGCGATCCGCGCGGGCGCCGCGGCGCCGCCCGCCGACCCCTTCGCCGCGCTGACCCCGCGGCAGATCGAGGTGGCGCAGCTGGTCAGCGACGGCCTGAGCAACGCGGAGATCGCGGCGCGGCTCTCGCTCTCCGAGCTGTCGGTGAAGAAGTACGTCAGCCGGATCTTCGGCAGCACCGGGCACCGCAACCGCGCGGAGCTGGCCACCGCGGTGCTGCGCGCCGGGCTGCCCGGTGGTCAGCGCAGCGGCAGGTAGGCGATCACCACCAGCCCGCTCGGGGCGGTGAGCACCCGCCGCAGCTCGTGCCCGCCGGTCAGCTGCGGCCCCACCGACCAGCCGATCTCGACCGCGCGCGCCGCCACCCGGTCCAGGTCGGCGGTGCGGGCCAGCAGGCACCAGGGCGGCAGCGCGGCCTCGTCGCCGAGGCTGACCCCGGCGAAGGCGGCCCACGAGCTGCCGTCGCTGAAGGTCGGTTCGCCGAGCACCGCGGTGAACTCCGCGGCGCTCGCCTGCCAGTCGGCGCTGTTGTGCAGCACGGTGACCCGCTCGAACAGGGCACCGAACCCGGCGGTCATCCGCGCAGCCCGTGGAAGCGGGCCCGGTGGAAGACCAGCGGCTCGGAGCCGCCGGGCGCGGCGAGCGCCTCGACCGCGCCGACCACCAGGTCGTGGTCGCCGATCGCCCTGCGCTCGGCGACCCGGCAGTCGATCCAGGCGTGCGCGCCGGTGAGCCGCGGCGCCCCGTTCGGCCCCGGCGCCCAGTCGACGCCCGCGAAGCGGTCCGCGCCGCGCGCCGCGAAGGCGCGGGCCAATTCGTGCTGCTCCGCGGCCAACACATTGGCACAGAAGCGCTCGGCCGCGAGGATGCCGGGCAGGGTGGACGAGGTGTGCGCCGCGTAGAAGCCGACCAGCGGCGGCTCCAGCGAGATCGAGGTGAACGAGCCGACCGTCATCCCGGTCGGGGTGCCCGCGGCATCGCACGCGGTCACGATCACCACCCCGGAGCAGAAGTGCCCGAGCACCGCACGGAAGGACTCGGCGACGGCGGTGGCCGACATGGTCGCGCCCCGCTCAGCCGCGCTCGGCGGCGGGCCGTCCCAGCTCGGCCTCGTACTTCTTCGTCATGTGCGCGACCGCCTCGCGGTGCGCGGCGGCCTGCCCCTCGCGCACCGCCTCGGCGCGCGCGGCGGCATCCACCATGGGCTGCGCCTGCCCCTGGAACCAGGGCATGACGTCCTGCGCGAACAGCTCGAAGGAGCGCCGCGTCGCCTGCGGGTCGGCCCAGTCGTGGCCCTGCACGAGCAGCGTGCCGAAGCCGCCGGACTGGTCGATCAGCCGCTGCACCTGCGCCCGCGCCTCCTCGGCGGTGCCGATCACGCCGATGCCGGACTCGTTGATGAAGTCGATCATCTCGCGCTTGTTCTCGCCCCTGACATCCATCTGCGGGAAGGCGGCGACGTGCTGCAGGTAGTTGAACCAGTACTCGATCCCGTGCTCGACCTCCCGGTACGCCTGCTCCTTCGTCTCGGCCAGGTGGAACGGGCCGACCAGCCGCCAGGTGGAGCGGTCCACCTCGGCGGCGCGCCCGGCCTGCGCGGCGAACTCCTCGAGCATCCCCCAGTGGTGCTGCAGCGCGCTGAAGCCGTCGGCGGTCAGCGTGGCGGCGATGGAGAGCAGCCCGAGGCCGTGCTTGCCCGCCAGCCTGGCGCCGGTGGGCGAGGCGATGGCGGCGACCACGATGTCGAAGAGCGGGTCCGAGTACGGCGCCATCTGGATCTTGGCGTCCACCAGGGTGTGCGTGCGAGTCTTGGCGCTCACCGTCTCACCGCGCAGCAGCCGCACGATGATCTCGGTGTTCTCGGCCAGCAGCTCGCGGGTGTCGATCTGCGAGAGGTCGAGCATGGCGGCGTCGGTGGGCAGCGAGCCGGGGCCGAGCCCGAAGAGCACCCGGCCGCGGGTCAGGTGGTCCAGCATGACCATCCGCTCGGCCGCCCAGAGGGGGTTGTGGTACGAGACCGAGGTGACGCCGGTGCCGAGCTTGATCCGGCTGGTGCGCTCCCCCGCCGCGGCGATCATGATCTCCGGGGAGGCGTATATCTCCGCGCCCGCCGAGTGGTGCTCGCCGAACCAGGCCTCGTCGTACCCCAGCCGCTCCAGGTAGTCGACCAGCTCGAGGTCGCGCTGCAGCAGCAGCGTGGGGTTCTGGCCCGGCCGGTGGATCGGCGCGAGGAAGATGCCGAACTTCAAGCGGCTCATCGTTCCACTCCTCTGTGTGTGACGGCAGCGACAACACAGGCAACGGTATGAGCCACGCCACGGGCCGGGACAGTCCGCGAAAGTAGACAATGCGCGGCACGTCGACGCGCCTATTCGCTAACGGTCAGCAATTTCTCGCGATAAGGTATGCGCACACGAACATACGACCTGCTCACCGATCCGGAGGATGCCATGACAGCCGCCACCCACCAGGAGCACGCCGACCACACGCACGCGCACGGCGAGGGCTGCGGCCACGTCGCCGTCCCGCACGGCGACCACATCGACTTCGTGCACGACGGCCACCTGCACCGCGCCCACGACGGGCACTTCGACGAGTGCGAGCCGTCCGGGCACCACACCCACGACGCGCACGAGCACCAGCACGGCGCGGGCTGCGGCCACGTCGCGGTGCCGCACGGCGACCACGTGGACTACGTGCACGACGGGTGCAGGCACGCGGCCCACGACGGCCACTACGACGAGCACTGACCCCGGGTCAGACCACCTTGGCGGCGATCAGCAGCTCCCAGATCACGCCCTGATCGACCACCTCGACGCCGAGCTTCTCGGCCTTGGCCAGCTTGCTGTCCCCGACCCCCGCGCCGGTGACGAGCATGTCGGTACTGGCCGAGACCGAGGACGCGGTCGTGGCCCCGGCCTTCTCGCAGTGCCGCTGGAAGGTCGGGCGGGCCACCTTCTCCCCCGAGCGCGGGTCGCTGATCGCGCCGGTGATCACCACGGTCTTCCCCGCGAGCGGCGCGCCCGCCGCGACCACCGGCGGTAGGTCTTCCGGTCGCACGTCGAGGTTCACGCCGCGCTCGCGGAGCCGTTCGAGTTCGGGGCGCAGCCGGGTCAGGTGCTCGACCAGCGAGGCGGCCACCTTCGGGCCGATGTCCTCGACCGCCACCAGGCGCTCCTCGCCCGCGTCGGCGACCTCCTCCAGCGACCCGAACCCCGAGCGCGCCAGTCGGGCCGCGGTCCCGTCCGAGGCCATCGGGATCGCCAACCCGATCAGCGCGCGGCGCAGCCCGACCTGGCGGCTGCGGTCGATCGATTCGATCATCCTGGTCGCGGAGACCTCACCGACCCGGTCGAATTCGAGCAGCCGCTCCTTGGTCAGGGTGTAGAAGTCCGACGGGTTCTCCAGGATCCCCGCCTCGGCGAGCCGCTCGATCCACTTCTGCCCGATGGCATCGATATCGGCCGACGCCCGCGAGGCCCAGTGGATCAACCGGCGCACGGTCTGCGCGGGACAGGCGGCGTTGGTGCAGAACAACTCCCGGCTGTTGCCCTGCTCGAGCACCGGCTGCGCGCACGACGGACACGCGGTGGGGACCTCGATGTCGGTCTCCTCGCCGGTCCGCTTTGTTGCGTCCAATACCCCTGCGACGAACGGGATCACGTCGCCCGCCCGGCGGACCAGCACGGTGTCACCGACCTTGATGTCGCGGGCCCGGATCACCTCCTGGTTGGCCAGCGTCGCCTTGGTCACCGTGGTCCCGCCCACGAACACCGGCTCCAGCCACGCCACCGGGACGATCTTGCCGGTCTTGCCGACATCCCAGATCACCTCGTTGAGCAGCGTCGTCTTCTCCTCCGCGGCGAACTTGAAGGCCAGCGCCCCGCGCGGGGAGTTGGACCGGGTGCCCGCCGCGGCGTAGGCACTGCGGTCGGCCAGGCGCAGCACCGCACCGTCCAGGTCGTAGTCGAGGTCGTTGCGGCCCTGCTCGATCGCGGTGATCGCCGCCTGCGCCGCGGCGGCGTCGGCGCACACCTGCATGGCCGCGCCCGCCACCCCGATCGCGGCCAGCCCCTCGCCCAGGTCGGCGGCGGCACCGCCCTCGGAGGTGTCGAGGTCGAAACCGAAGAACTGCAGCCGCCGCTCGGCGACGGTGGCCGGGTCCTTCGCGCGCAACGTCCCCGCGGCGGCATTGCGCGGGTTGATCAGCGGCTTGTCCGGGTGCGCGGTGTTGTAGGCCAGGAACGTCGTCCGCAGCATCACCGCCTCCCCGCGCACCTCCACCCGCCCCGGCACATCGATCCGCTCCGGCACCCCGTCCACCAGCGCCTGCACCAGCGGCGTCACGTCGTCGCCGGTGGTCCCGTCCCCGCGGGTGACCGCGCGCAGCAGCGCGCCGTTCTCGTAGACCAGCGCCAGCGAGAGCCCGTCCAGCTTGGGCATCACCGCCACCGGCTGGCCGGGGAACCGGTCGAAGAACGCCGCCACCTGCTCGGGCTTGGTCGCCTTCTCCAGCGACAGCATGGGCCGCGAGTGCCGGACCGGGGCGTGCAGCACGGCGGGCGCCCCGACCTGCTCGAGCGGGTTCGGGTCCGGCGTCAGCTCCGGATGCTCGGCGAGCAGCGCCCGCAGCTCGTCCTCGACGACGTCGTACTCGGCATCGGCGACCAGCGGCGAGCCCCGATAGTAGGCATCGCGCAGTGCCACGATGCGATCGGCGAGCTCCTGGATTCGTTCCCCGGCTTCCACGCCCCAGAACCTACCCAGCGGGACCGACAGAAGCCGCCCCCACCACGCCGGGCAGAATCCGGAGGCGATGCCACCCACACCGATCACCCCCGACCTCGTGCACGGCGCCGCCGAGCTGGAGGCGACCCCGCGCGGTCTCCGGCCGCACCGGCTGCCCGGCTGGGCCCGCCGCCAATTCCCCGATCCGTACCTGGGGCTGATGCAGGCCCAGACCTCCGGGGTGCGGCTGCTCGTCCGGACCGCGGCCACCGCGCTCACGCTCACCACGCACCCGTCCCGGCTCACCTACACCGGCCTGGCCCGCCCGCGCGGCCGGATCGACGTGGCCGTCGACGGGGAGGTGGTGCTGCGCGACGAGCTCACCGGCGGCGACCACACCGAGACCGACCCGGCGACCGGCGCGGCGACCCCGCATTCCGGCCCGCCGCACAGCACCGCGATCACCGGGCTGCCCGGCCGGGACGTGCTGGTGGAGATCTGGCTGCCGCACAACGAGGCGGTCGAGCTCGTCGCGCTGGACGCCGACGCGCCGATCGCGGCGGTTTCGGAGCCGGGCAGGCGCTGGGTGAACTACGGCAGCTCGATCAGCCAGGGCTCGAACGCGGCGGGGCCGAGCGAGATCTGGCCGGTACTGGCCGCGCGGTCGGCCGGGCTGCGGCTGCGCAACCTCGGGTTCGGCGGGAACGCCATGGTCGACCCGTTCGTGGCCCGCACCATCCGGGACGCACCGGCCGAGCTGATCAGCCTCGAACTCGGTATCAACGTGGTGAACGGGGACGCGATGCGGCTGCGCGCCTTCGTGCCCGCCGTGCACGGCTTCCTCGACACCGTCCGCGACGGGCACCCCGACACCCCGCTGCTGCTCGTCTCCCCGCTGTACTGCGGCATCCACGAGGACACCCCGGGTCCCGGCGCCTTCGACCCGGCGAGCCTCGCGGCAGGCACGCCGCGCTTCATCGCCACCGGCGACCCGGCCGACGTCCCGCGCGGCAGGCTCACCCTGCGCACCGTCCGGGCGGCGCTGGCCGAGATCGCCGCGCAGCGCGCCGACCCGAACCTGCACCACCTGGACGGCACCGAACTCTACGGCCCCGCCGACGCCGAGACCCATCCGCTGCCGGACGGGCTGCACCCCGACACCGCAACGCACCACCTCGTCGGCACGCGCTTCGCGCAGTACCTGGCGCGGGCGGAGTTCAGGAGGGGTTGAGCCAGGTGCCGATCGGGGTCGGCGGCAGCGCGCGCACCACGCCCATGAGCGGGCCGCACCAGAAGCTGGAGTTCATGCAGACGAAGGCGCCGGTCTTGTCGTAGTTCCAGGCGTCGCCGCGCCAGCTCCAGGTGAGGCCGTCCGCGGACGGGCTCATCGGGCACTGCTGCGGCGCCTGGCCCACGCACGGCCCCTCGACGTTCCACGGGCCGACCGGGTAGGCCGACGCCGCGGGCGCCAGCGACACCCCGGCACAGGCGATGGCTGCCCCCGCGACCAGGGTGGCGAGAATCGGACGCTTCATGGTGAGCTCCCTCCGAGCGGTGATGTGACCGGTCCCTTCCCCTGGGTCGGGCCACCGGCCCGCGGCGTTACGGCACCCCGCTCGCCGCGGATCACGATTCGGCTGTCGGCGCCGAGCAGCGCGGACGCGGTGAGGCCGAACAGCGCGTGGAAACTGTCGCTGAAGTGGCTGGGCGAGGCGAAGCCCGCGTCCGCGGCGGCGCGGGTCAGGTCGCCGCCCGCGGCGATGCCGCGCCCGGCCCGCAGCATCCTGGCCCAGAGCCGGTAGCGGCGGAAGCTGGTGCCGGTCTGCGCGCCGAAGAGGTGCAGGAAGCGGGAGGTCGACAGCCCGGCCGCGGCCGCGCAGCCCGCCGCGCCCCGCGCTCCCGCCGGGTCGTCGAGCAGGTCCCGCAGCACCGCGGCGATGCGCGGGTCGGTGGGGGTGCGGGCGATCCGGTAGTCGAACAGCATCCGCCCGGCGCCGGCCTCGATCCGGTGCACCGTGCGGGCCGGGATGCGCGCGCCGCGCACCCGGCGCCGGACCCCGCCGACGGTCAGGTCGAAGGGCGCGTCCACGCCGACGGCGTAGCAGGGCACGGCCGTGCTGTGCGCATTCAGCCGCAGCGAGGGGCCCAGGTAGGCCGCCCGCCCCGGCCACAGCCAGATCGTGGACGCCGTCACCCCGCCATCATCGCTCAGGCGACCGCGCACAGGGCCGCGCCCGCCCCGAGTTCGATGAGCAGGTAGCAGTGCACCGGGTAGAACGGCACCGCGCTGTCGAGCAGCCGGGACACCAGCCGCCCCGCCGCCATCCCGAGCAGGGCGACCCCGGCCGCGAGCACCGCGCCCGCGGGCGCTCCCCCGGCGGCGGCCGCGGCCAGCAGCCCGGCCATGGCGATGCCGAAGCCGCCGTAGACCGCGCGCACCTCCGACCTGGCCGTCGGGGTGTCCGCGCGCAGGCCGAACGGCGCCACGATCCGGCCAGGGGCGGCGAGCGCGGCGAGCCCCATGAGGGCGAAAGCGAGGGCGGCGATGGCGATCACGGCGACTCTCATCGTGCCGGTCCCGCGGGGTGCTGTGTGGTCACCCGGCCATCGTCGCGGGCGCCCGCCCGTGCCCGCTTCCGCGAACGTGCTGCGCTCAGCTGCTGCCGAACCACCCGGGGCCGAAGTAGTCGCTCGGCCGCGGCCGGTCCCGGTCGTGCGGCTGCTCCTCCGGCCGGTCGCGCCGTTCGTGCGGGTAGCACTTCGCTCCAGGCAGGGTGGGGCCGTCCCAGGGGCGGCAGTCGAAGGGCGCGCGGGCCTCGGTGCGCTGCTCGGGGGCGGCGGTGGCCGGCGCGGCGAGCGCGAGGAGCGGGGCCGCGGCGCAGAGGCCTGCGACCGCGAGGCGGGTGAGCGCGGAGCGAGGTTCGGTTCGGCCGGACACGGTGGATCCTTTCACGGCGGGGCAGAGCACCCTCCACCCTGCTCCGCCCGGCCGCGGAATGCTAGGCGGCCGCGAAGGCGACGCCGGTGAGCTGCTCGGAGAGTTGCCAGAGCCGTTCGGCGTCCGCGGCGTCGCGCAGCGGGGAGAAGAGCTTCTGCTCCCCCGGTGCGCCGCCCAGGTGCCCCGGCCCGGACGGCGCGTACAGTCTGCCCGGCTCCGCCTCGGGGGCGGTCGCGGCGTAGAGCGCGGGCAGCCCGGCGGTCTCGGCGGTGCCGAGCAGGATGCCGCGCCGGGAGAGCCACCGGATCACCCGCACCTGCGGGGTGTCCGCGGCGCGGCCGACCTCCGGCCGGGCGGCGAGCAGGCTGGTCGGGGCGACGCCGGGGTGTGCGAGGTTGCTGCTGATGCCCCACCCCGCGGCCCGGCCGCGCCGGTCCAGCTCGAGCCCGAAGAGCCCGAGCGCGATCTTGGACTGCCGGTAGGCGCGCATGCCGTCGTAGGAGCGCTCCCAGTTCGGGTCGGACCAGTTGATCGCCCCGCTGTTCGCGGCGATGCTGAGCTGCGAGGTGACCCGCGCACCCCCGGCCCGCAGCAGCGGGAGCAGCTCCGCGACCAGGGCGAAGTGGCTCAGGTGGTTGGTGCCGAACTGCAGCTCGAAGCCGTCGGCGGTGCACTGCCGCTCCGGCGGGGTCATCACCCCCGCGTTGTTGATCAGCAGGTGGATCGGGGCGCCCTCGTCCCGCATGGTCCGGCCGAGCGCCGCGACCGAGGTGAGCGAGGACAGCTCCAGCTCTCGCAGCGCGACCGTGGCGCCGGGAACCGCCGCGCGGATGCGCTCGGCGGCCGCCGCGCCCTTGCCCGCGTTGCGCACCGGGAGCACGACCTCGGCGCCCGCCGCGGCCAGCCTGGTCGCGATGCCGAGCCCGATGCCGTCGCTGCCGCCGGTGACGACGGCGCGCTTGCCGCTCAGCGGCGGCACGGTGATGTCGGTGGTTCTGCGTGGCATGGTGTTCTCCTCGGGTCGGGTGCCTCCACCGTCGCCGACCCGCCCGCGCTCATCCAGGGATCGCCGATCCGTGGCTCGCACCCCGGGCTGCCAGTAGAAACGAATCGGGACGAGAGGAGGCCCCGCGATGATCGACCGGACCGGGCTGGCGGAGTTCCTGCGCCGCCGTCGGGCGGCGCTGCAGCCGGAGGACGTCGGGCTCCCGCGCGGGCCGCGCCGCCGAACCAGCGGGCTGCGCCGCGAGGAGGTGGCCGCGCTCTGCCACATGTCCACCGACTACTACGCGCGTTTGGAGCGCGAGCGCGGCCCGCAGCCGTCGGTGCAGATGCTCGCCGCCATGGCGCAGGGCCTCCGCCTCACCCTCGACGAGCGCGACCACCTGTTCCGGCTCGGCGGGCACAACTCGCCCGCGCGCGGCACGGGCGGCGAGCACATCGGCGCGGGCATGCTGCGGATCCTCGACCGGCTGCACGACACCCCCGCCGAGATCGTCACCGAGCTCGGCGAGACGCTGCGGCAGACCCCGCTCGGGGTCGCGCTCACCGGCGACACCGCCGGGCTCACCGGCCCGCTGCGCAGCATCGGCTACCGCTGGTTCGCCGACCCCGCGACCAGGCGGCGCTACCACCCGGACGACCACGCCTTCCTCTCCCGGGTCTACGTCTCCGGGCTGCGCGAGGTGCTCACCCGCCGCGGCCCCGGCTCGCGCGCCGAGCACTACGCCGAGCTGCTGCTCGCCGCCAGCCCCGAGTTCAGCGCGCTGTGGGAGACGCACGAGATCGGCGTCCGCCCCGCGCAGGTGAAGCGGCTGGTGCACCCGGAGGTCGGTGCGCTGGAGCTGCACTGCCAGACCCTGCTCGACCCCGAGCACGGGCACCACCTGCTCGTCTTCACCGCCGCGCCCGGCAGCGAGAGCTACGAGAAGCTCCAGCTGCTCGCCGTGATCGGCACCCAGGTGATGTAACCGATTCCTCCTCGTGCGTCGAGTTACCGAGGTCTAAGACGCATCTACGATCTGAGGTGGCTCCTCTTCGAGAACATCGGACGCAAGAGCGTGAGCGACAGCTATGTCAACGGCTACCAGAGCAGCTACAGGAGTCGTCCACTTAGAAATCGACCACGCGCACGCGAGCAGTACCTTTTCCTGTGCCGAGGGAGTCGGAGGTCGGATGGCACGCGCAGATGTACCCACTGACACGGGTCGAACAGCCATCGCGGCAGCGATCTTGGTGAGTGCGGTGGCTTGCTCGTACGGGTCGGCAATGGTGCGAGCGATTGCTTCAGCCCGGTCAGGATCGGTGGCGGCCACCGTTTCGGCGATCCCGCTGAGCGCGATACCTTGCTCGTGCAGGTCGGCGATAGTACGAGCGATTGCTTCAGCCCGGTCAAAATCGATGGCGGCCACCGTTCCGGCGATCCCGCTGAGCGCGATACTCTGCTCGTACGGGTCGGCAATGGTGCGAGCGGTTGCTTCAGCCCGGTCAGGATCTATGGCGGTCAATGCCTCAGCGAGGTGGCGGAGCGCGATGGCCT
>NZ_JBHVAK010000004.1:0-35839 GCF_042667085.1 Nocardia sp. NPDC057353 | reverse complement strand
CACGGCAACCCCGCTCAGCGCAATACCTAGTTGGTCGGACTCGGTGATGGCGCGAGCAATTGTCTCGGCTCGGTCCGGATCACTGGCAGCCACCACCACGGCAACCTCGCTCAGCACAAAGCCTTGTTGGTCGGACTCGGTGATGGCGCGAGCAATTGTCTCGGCTCGGTCCGGATCACTGGCAGCCACCACGACGGCAACCCCGCTGAGCGCGGTGGTCTGCAGGTATCGGTCAGTGATGGCGCGGGCGCTCGTTTCGGCCCGGTCCGGATCGGTGACGGCCACCACCCTGGCGAGCTGAGCAAGCGCTGTGGCCTGACGGTATGGGTCGGCGATGGTGCAGGCAATCGCTTCGGCCCGGCTGGCGAGCTGGACAGCTCGGACAGGGTCGGTGGCAACTACGGCTCCGGCAACACCGCTGAGCGCGGTGGCCTGACGGTATGGATCGGTGATGGTCCGAACGATCGCTTCGGCTCTGTCAAGGTCGGTGGTTGCCACCCTTCCGGCGATTGCGCTGAGCGCGATGCCTCGCTCGTACGGGTCGGTGATGTTGCACGCGAAAGTTTCGGCCCGCTCGGCGAGCTGAGCAGCCCGGTCCGGGTCGGCAATCGCCACCGCCTCAACAAGCCGCGCCAGTGCGGTGGCCTGCCGGTACGGGTCAGCGATGGTGCGAGTGATCGCTTCGGCCCAGTTGAGATCAGTAGCGGCCACCGCCTCAGCGAGTCGAGTGAGAGCGGTGGCCTGGCTATTCGGATTGGTGATCGTGCGGGCAATCACCTCGGCTCGGTTTCTGAGCCGAGCAGCCCGATCGGGACCGGTAGCGGCTACCGCCCTGACGAGTTGGGTGAGCGCTGCGGCCTGCTGATCCGGGGTGGAGTACGAGTGAGCGATCGCTTCGGCGCGGTCATGCTCGGCCAGCATCGTCAATACGGTCAGAAGCTCCAAGGGGATGCTGTCACTGCGCTCATGGATACGGTCGCGGTAGCGGGCCAGGCGCGCGGTGGCGAGCAGATCAGGGTCAGGTTGATCGCAGATGCGTTGCTGCGTAGTTCGAATCTCGGCCAGCGCGGTCGCGTCGCCTCCGGTACGTGCGCGCGTACAGTCGTGGCGCCCAGCGTCGAGAGCCGAGGCAATCATGCGGGGCAAATCGTTGTGGCGATCGAGGACAGGAAAGTAGCGGCGAAGCAGGAAATCCGGAGTATCGGCCGGCCAGTCTCGGTCGCGATAGCGCTCGGCCCAATGGTGCAGCCGGTTCAGGGCAGTGGTGAGTTGTCGTGCGCCGAGGCGTTCCTCGGCGGTGCGCTGCAAAGTTTCGTGGGCCAGCGCGTATACCGGATCGGAGTGTTCATCCGGTGCTGTGCTGGTGCGAAAACTGCGGCCGGCGACTCCGCGCAGGAGGGTATCAATTTCGTAGGGGGCAAGGTCGGTGAGCTCGACGAGCTCGGAGCGGGTCAGGCCGTTGGCGGCGGTGATCAAGGCCAGCAGCTGACGGTGTTGCTCGGGCCCGCCAAGCAGGTCATCGAGTTCTTTTATGGCGCGCGCGCGGACGCCGGCCGCAAACGGTGAGGAGGTCAGCCGGTAAGGCCTGGCGTCGGTCAGCGGATGCACAGCGGGAATCGGCAGATGGGGACCGTATCGGCTGGCAACGACGACACGCAGGTTCGGGTCTGGCCTGGTAGGCAGCAGCGAGACGATTGCTGGCCTGCCGGTGTCCTCGTCCGCGCCGTCGAGCACCAGCACCAGACGCCGCCCGCGCTGTGCTTCGCGCCGGGCGGCGGTGGCGAGCAGATCGTTTCGCAACCCGTCGCGGTTGAGGACTGCGGCTGCGATCAGAGCCCGCTGATCCGGCAGCAACACGGCGAGTTGGTCGAAGACCGCGACGGTGAACGCGGTGTGATCGCTCTGGTCGGCGAGCCGGTCTGTCACGAAGAAGCTGATCACCGTCACATCCGGCGGCGGGTACAGCGCGAACCACGACAACAGCGCAGACTTGCCCGCCCAGGGCTCGGCTCTGATCCATAGGTACGGCCGATCACCGCGGCAAAAACTCTCTAGCACGTCAAGCTCGCCGGCGCGGTCCTTCAACCCATCGACGGGGGCGATGAATTCGCGCACCTGGGTGAGATACCGCGACGTCTCCGACAGCAGCGCAGCATCGGAGACCGCTCCGACCTCGAAGTGATTGCTGATAGCGTCGATTCGGACCTGCTCGGCGTGCACAGCGCGCAGGTTGACCAGCGCTCCCGCTGCCGGGTTTTCCCAGTGAGTCGATGTCGCGCCCGGGGTCGGGTCTACCCGTGCGCGACCGGAGGGTCCGTGTGCGACTCCTTGACGCGGGTGCCCTCAATCTTCACCGAGCCGTCTACCCTGATTCCGGCGCCTTCGAAGCCGATGCCAGTGGCGACAGATAGGTCGGCGATTTCGAGGTCTTTGCCGATCGTACTGTTCGACAATCGAATACCGACAACCCCGGCGGCGCCAGGTGCCTGGTCGGCAATCAACTGCAGCAGCCTCTGAGCGGCGGTCTGCAGTTCCGGGTCGTCGCCGGCACCGGTCTTGGCAAGCTGGCGCGCCAACAGCTGGCGCCGCAGCGGTTCCTGCGGCTCGGACTCCAGACTCACGACCTCGGCGTCGACCACCCCATAGCGGCGGATCATCAATCCCCTCAACCCGGTGTAGGCATCAACGATTACCTGCTTGGCCGTATCACCTGCGCCTGCGGCGGCACCCGCCGCCACCGCCGCAGCGATCAACGTCACCGGCTCCACCCCGATCAACCTCCCCGATCCCGAGCCTGGCCGACCACGGGCCAGAACCTTCACAATCTAACCAAGAACCTCTCACTGTACTGTCATTTGAAGGACCGACAGTATGCGGTGACAGTTGGATGCCGACCACCGGTTCGTATGGGGCACGAACGCACCTCCGCCGCTACCGAGTCGTCATCGCTGTCGGATGAGTGTCTGCGCCGCAGTAGGGTTCGAGCGAAGGCACGCCGAATCCAGGCGCACACCGGCACCCGCCGAACTCTGCGAACTGATTTCTCGCGCGCCGATCCGGCTGATAGGTTCTAGCAACCGTCGTCCGTATTCGGGGTCTGGGCGATAATCCGTAACTGGCCTGCGCGACAATCTGCCCTGGATGGATGGCAAGTGCATCTCGAGAAGTACTCCGTATATGGGTTCCGTTCGTTGGCTGCCGTCAAGGACATCCCGATAGGCAACCCGACGATCATCGCTGGTCCCAACGACGGCGGTAAGTCCGCCGCGCTCGGCGCACTAGCGTTCCTCCTCGATTCTCTGACGTTGACCGAGGAAGACCGCTCCTACCTGTCCGCCGAATCCGGTGGCCGAGTGAAAACAACCGCGGTGGTCGGAGACTTCCGCGCAGACGCCTGGGAGCAGGCACACTTGAGCCTGCCGGCTACTGTGCGGCTACGCCGGTGCGCTGAGGCCGATCTCGTGCCCCGGTACGAGATCTGGGGCCCGATTCCCGACGACGAGGAGCTGTGGGACCTCGCGGACAAGCACGTTCCTGAACTCAAGGCTCTGGCTACCCGATTCGGGCATCGGTCGGCATCCAAGCTGACGAAGCCGAAGCTGCTGGATTGGCTGGTCGACTACGGTCGCACACACTCCAGCACCGAGGGATGGAGTGGCATGCCTCCTGCACTGCGGGCCAGGCTTCCGCGGATCACTCAATTCGAAGGCCACTCGGCAGATCCGGAAGAGGCCCTGCGTTCCGCGCTAACACCCCGATTCAAGAAGTTCGTCGCCGACGACGATGTCCGGGGTCGGCTCGGTGAGCTGGAGACCGACGCGCGCGAGCAGATGCGCATCGAGGCGAAACCACTCGCCGATCACATCATCGAGCGCTGCCCCGATATCGTCGGCGTGACGATCGTGCCCGACGTGAGCTTCACCGGAACACTGCGCTCGACCAGTCTTCGGGTGGAACGAGCGAATGGCGAGCAGGTGCTGCTCGACCGATCCGGGCGAGGTAGCCGCCGCCGCATCTCGATGGCGGTATGGGAAGGGACCACCGAACTGCTGAGCGACCCCGTCGACGGCGAGGAGGACACCGAGGCGGAACCTCCGTTACAGGTGATCGTCGCTTACGACGAGCCCGACACCCATCTCGACTACCACTTCCAGCGCGACGTCATGGGCATCATCCGCCGCCAGGCACGCGCCAGGCATGTGAGCGTTGTCGTCGCCACGCACTCCATGAACCTGATCGATGGAGTCGACATCCGAGATGTCGTACTGCTCAGATTGGATGAGGAGACTCGACGAACAGCGATCCAGCGCCTCGGCAATGCCGAACATGCCGAGTTCGACCGTCATCTCGGGGTAATCGCGGCCGCGGTCGGACTGCGAAACTCCGTTCTACTGCACGAACGCTGCTTCCTCGCTGTGGAGGGCGAGACCGAACAGAAGACGATTCCGATCCTGTTCCGCCTCGCGGAGGACATGTCGTTGCAGGCCGCCGGAATCGCACTCTGGGCCTGCGGTGGCAATGACGGCGCACTGAGACTCGCGAGCTACCTGCACAAGCACGAGCGCAGCGTGCTGCTGATGATCGACGCGGACAGCGAGAACAACACCCGGATCTTCGGAAAGAGCAATCTATCTGTTCACTTCGGCCCGGATCGGGACACGATCGTCAAGATGGTCGGCCAGCGCTCTCGGGTCCGCGAGTTGGAAGAACTGTTCGACGACGAGCTTTGGGCACGGACGGCGAACGAAGTCTGGCGTCGTGACGATGGGACCGATTGGACTCCGGCGCAATTTGCCGCCTGCCGTACAGAAAAGAAGTTCAGCGGCGCCGTCGAGCAGCTGCTCCGGACAGAAAGCACGCAGCATCCATCCGGCAAACCTGCGATGCTACTGGCTGTGGCATCGGAGCTCAAGCACGCCGGGGAGGTGCCGGAGGAGCTACGCGATATCTTCTCCGAACTGCGCCAACTAGCTGGCTAGCACGTCGGCCGCCGGACGATCACGCCGAGCCCGGCGCTCTAATAACCGCCGCTTCCGCTGCGCGCCGGTGGGCTCGACCCACGAGTGCCACTTCACGGTCGGCGCCCAGCGCTGCAGATGTTCTTCCCGATCGATACCGCACCATCGACAACCGTTGGGGTTGGGTATCGACTCATCACTTCTGCCACCCATCACATCGCCCCTTCCATCCAGCTAGTTGTACCCCAGACGGGTGACAATCAGCGTTGGTCCGGACTCGTCTCGGTGAATTGCGACCAGGCCCGACCAGCAGTCCGGGTGACCGAACTTGGTCGCGACCGCCACTTGCCCGCATGGGTGCAACCGCGCTCCGAGTCCACCCAGGTGCAGAGCGCTACCACCAGCCCTTCGAGGAAGGCCAGCTTATACCGGACACCCGCACCTGATGCCCGGGTCGGCGCGACCTACACCTCCACGGCACTCGGTTACCTGCCAAGTCGACAACACCGCCGGAAGACTCGCGTAGAAGACATCTCAGCCCCGAATCCGCGATCATATCAGGAGAGCACAGCCAAAACAATAAACACAAACGAGGTAATTTCAAGAGCAATCAACGCGGCCGAGTAGCCGAAATTCGGCACGCTCAAACGTCCGGGTCGCGCATGGTCTGCGACGGCAATATCGCCCGTTGAAGAGCTCCGTTGGAATACTGCGGTGCAAACAGAGTGCCTGCCAGGTCAGCGAGAGCATTCACTCCTGGGTCCCCTTCTCAGATACGCATTCCTGGTAATCGCTGCCGAGCACCGAGCGGACACCGTGCACACTGGCAGGCATCGAAGACGACACGTTGGTCTTGTCAGCGCAATTGGGTCAATCCACGGCGGTGAGCGAGTCATCAAGCATGAACTGGAGCTCATAGTTCAGCCCGAAGGGGTCCGGCGTTACCTCTGCGAGAAGGGGGTTGACTGTACACTCAACGCCCATCACCTGCCCGTCCAGACGTAGAAAGAAGAGCTTTTTGCCTTCAAAGTTCAATTTTTCGTCCCGTATTCCCTCGTCGACGAGGTAACCGAGGAACCAGTCTAGACGTCGTCCCCCGGCGAGAGTGGACATGCTCGTCGCGTGAGTAGCGTTTGGACGCAGATCTGCTGTGCCGCGCGGCACAGACACGGCCTACCGACGGATCCGAGAAACGTCGAGAACGGGTTCGCGATATGACTGCCGCATAGAATTGTTGATCTCAACCCCCGCGCGAGAATTGACAAGTTGTCCTAGCAGTTGGCGCCGAACGGGTCGCGGGCTTGCCGCATCGTCCCGCCGGAGGCAGGCTCGGCTGAGCGCTACCGGGCGCGCAACCCCGGCCAGCCGTACGGCGTCGGGCCCGCGGCGAGTCCGGCCTGCCGTTCTGCAACCGCGGGGGGCTTGGCCTGCGCCCCGCCGGGATCGGGTGCGGGCACACCCATCTCGCGCCGAACCGCCTCCATGTCCAGCCACATGACGTGCTGCACGACCTCCTCGAGCTGGGCGGCGGTGTGGAAGCCCGCGTTCGCGTACACCAGCAGCCCCTCCCGGTAGACGTGCAGCGTCGGCAGCGCCTTGACCTGCGCGGCGGCGGTCAGCGCTGCTTCCGCCTCGGTGTCGACGGTGGCGTGCACGATATCGCGGTGCTGGTTCGACGACTCCTCGAAGACCGGCGCGAACCGGGTGCACCAACTGCACCAGGACGCCCAGTAGTCGACCAGGACGATGCCGCCGCCGGAGACCGCCTGCTCGAAACTCCGCTGTGTGAAGGCCTGCGTGGGCATGTCCGAAATCCTGCCACGGATAGCGGATCCGGCGCCCGGGTCAGGCGAAGCAGGCCAGGAAGAGCGCCTCGGCGAGCGCGGTGCGCCGGATCTCCTCCGGGTCGACGCTCTCGTCCACCGCGTGGATCCGGCACAGCGGCTCCTCGACGCCGAGCAGCGCGATCTCGGCGCGCGGCACCACCTCGGCCAGCACCGTGCACAGCGGGATCGAGCCGCCCTGGCCCGAGTGCACCACCTCGGCGCCGTACGCGGTGCGCAGCGCCGCGGTGAGCGCGCGGTAGCCGGGGCCGTCGGTGGCGGCGGCGAACGGCGCCCCGATCGCCTGCGCCTCGACGTCGACCTCGACCTGCCAGGGGATGTGCGCGCGCAGGTGCGCGGCGAGCGCGTCGTAGGTGGCGCGCGGGTCGAGCCCGGGCGGCACGCGCAGGTTCAGCATGGCGGCCGCCTCCGGGATCACCGCGGCGACGCAGTCGGCGGTGCCGGGGGCGTCGATGCCGATCACCGTCACCGCGGGGCGGGCCCACACCATGTCGGCGGGGGCGCCGGAGCCGAGCAGTTCGGTGCCGGGCAGCGCGGTGGAGTCGGCGCGGAAGACCACGGGTGGGTAGGGCGCGCCGGTCCAGCGCTGGTCGCCGGGGACGCCGTCGATGGTGGTGTCGCCCGCGGCGTTTCGCAGCGACGCCAGCCCGTGCAGCAGCGCGGCCATGGCGTCCGGCGCCGCGCCGCCGAACTGCCCGGAGTGCACCGCCGAGCCGAGCGCCCGCACGGTGACCTTCGCGTTCACCACGCCGCGCAGGCTGGTGGTGAGCGTCGGGGTGCCCGCGGCGACATTGCCGGTGTCGCCGATGACGATCAGGTCGGCGTCGAACAGCTCGGGGCGCTGCCTGGCGAGGTCGTCCAGCCCAGCGCCGCCCGCCTCCTCCGACCCCTCGACGACGATCCGCACCGCGCAGCCGGTGGCGCCCGCGGCGCGCAGCGCGGTCAGGTGCGCGACCAGGTTGCCCTTGCAGTCGGCGGCGCCGCGCCCGTACCAGCGGCCCGCGCGCTCGGTGAGCTCGAACGGCGGCGAACTCCAGCGCTCCTCCGGCCCGGGCGGCTGCACGTCGTGGTGGCTGTAGAGCAGCACCGTGCGGGCATCCGGGGTGGCGCCCGCGCGGTACCCGACGACCGCGGGGCTGCCGTCCGAGGTCTCGATCACCTCGACCTCGAAACCGAGCTCGGCGCAGGCCTTCGCGGTCCACTCGGCCGCGGCCCGGCAGGCCGGCCTGCTCTCCGGCTCCAGGTGCACCGAGCGGTGCGCCACGAGTTCGGCCAGGTCGGCGCGGGCCCGCGGCATCAGCTCGGCGACGCGGTCGGTCAGCTCGGTACTCACAGGCTCCACCGTAGGTGCTCCCCTGCTGCCGGGAGTTCCCGGCTCGGTGCGACCGCGCGCCGCCGAGCGCGGGTTCCCAGCCGCCGGGATTTCCCGGCTCGGCGGCGACCGCGGGCCGCCGAGCGGGCGCCGGTCACGCCGGTTCGGTCATGGCCAGCAGCTCGGCCCGTGCCACCGCCAACTCCGCCTCGGTGAGGTACGGGCTGGAGCGGGCGACCGCGAGCCCCTCGGCGGCGTGCTGGACGACCAGCACCCGCGCCTCGGGCAGCCCGTCGGCGCGCAGCGCGGCCCGCCAGCGCTCGGCGTCGCGGGCGAAGAGCTCCTCGACGCCGGGCGGGTTCCCGATCGTCGCCCCGAGCCCGGTGGGATCGAGCACCGCCGCGACGAGGTCGTTCTCGCCGGTCACGGCGCGGACGTAGCCGCGAAGCAACTTGCCCGGCCGGTTCTCGGAGAGGTCGACGTGCGCGTGGATCTCGGCCCACATCCGCTCGATGGTGTCCTCGACCAGGCCGTAGAGCAGCGCGTCCCGGCTCGGGAAGTGGTGCCGCAGCCCGCTCTGGGTCACCCCCGCCGCCTTGGCGATCTCACCGAGGCTGGCCTTGGAGCCGTGCTCGGAGAGCATCCGCCCCGCCGCGTCCAGGATCGCCCGGCGGGTGCGCTCCTTATCTCTGGTCGCGGCCGGTTCAGTGGGCGTCACGGTGCTCCACTCTCGCACCTCGGGGCGAGGGGATCACCCTCCAGGCCACCGCCGCCGAGACGACGAGCAGCACGGCCGCGATGGCCGAGGTGGTCTGCACCGCGGTGGCGAACGCGGTCTGCGCGTGCTCGACCACCACCGGGTCGGCGACGGAGCCGACGGTCCCGGCGAGCGAGGCCTCCGCCGCCGCCGCGTCGGCCGCCGCGGTCCCGGCGGGCAGGTTAAGGTGCGAGCGGTACATGGCCAGGTGGATCGAGCCGAGCACCGCGATGCCGAGCGCCGTGCCGAGCTCGTAGGCGGTCTCCGCGATGGCCGACGCCGCGCCCGCGCGCTCCTTCGGCACCGCCGAGACCACCGCGTCGGTCGACAGCGTCATGGCGACGCCGATCCCGAGCCCGATCACGACGAGCGAGATACCCAGCCCCCAGTAGGCCGATTCGAAGACGGTGAGCGCGATCCCGGCCAGGCCGAGCGCGCCGAAACCCAGCCCGGCCCCGATCGCGCGCCCGGCGCCGAGCTTCGCAGCCAGCACCCCGACGAAGGCGACCACCACCATCGCGGCCAGCGTCGTCGGCAGCTCGGCCAACCCCGCCCGCAGTGGCCCGTACCCGCGCACCAGCTGCAGGTACTGCGAGAAGAAGTACAGCAACCCGACGAAGGCGAAGATCGCCAGCCCGTTGGAGACCACCGCCCCGGCGAAGGCCGGAACGCGGAACAGCGTGACATCGAGCAGCGGATGCGCCAGCCGCAGCTGCCTGCGCACGAACACCAGCCCGGCCGCGACGCCGATCGCCGCGCAGAGCGGCACGGTGAGGTCCCACCCGCTGCCGACCCAGTGCTTGACCGCGTACACCAGCGGCACGATCGCCAGGATCGACAGCGCCGAGGAGAGCAGGTCGATCGATGTCGAGGTGTCCCCGCGCGACTCCGGGATCAGCACCGGCCCCGCGATCAGCACCAGCGCCATGATCGGCAGGTTGATCAGGAACACCGAGCCCCACCAGAAGTGCTCCAGCAGCACCCCGCCGATCAGCGGCCCGATCGCCGCGCCCGCCATCGCCCCGGTCGACCACACCGCGATCGCCGTGGTCCGCTGCTTCGCGTCGGCGAACATCGCCCGCACGATCGACAGCGTGGAGGGCATGAGCGTCGCGCCCGCGACGCCGAGCAGCGCGCGGGCCGCGATCAGCGTCTCGGCGTTCGGCGCGAAGGCCGCCAGCGCCGACGCCGCCCCGAACGCCGCGGCGCCGATCAGCAGCAGTTTCTTGCGGCCGATCCGGTCGGCGACATTGCCCATGGTGATGAGCAGCCCGGCGAGGACGAACGAGTAGATGTCGCCGATCCACAGCAGCTCGGTCGGGCTCGGGCCGATATCGGCGGTGAGCGAGGGAACCGCCAGGTAGAGGACGGTGCCGTCGACGGCGAGCAGCGTGACGACCAGGACAAGGACCGCCAGCGCCGACCATTCCCGGCGTCCGGCTCTCGGGGTGGTGTGCAGGGTCATGCGACCAGGCTAACCACTCGATCGAGTTGTTGTAAAACTTATGTGAGCTGCAACCCCATCAGCACGGCGTCCCGGAGTTCGCCGCTGCGGCAGCGGTAGTGCCTGCGCAGCCTGCCCTCGACCTCAACCCGGCGCGCCGGTACAGCGATCGCGGGCTCGTTGTGCGGCCACGCCTGCAGCGTCACCTTGTGCGCGCCCCGCTCGCGGGCCGAGACCACGACCCGGTCGAGCAGCGCGGTGCCGATGCCGCACCCGCGCCGACCTCGTCCACCGGCGCCTCGGCGCCGATCCAGCGCCCCTCGGCCGCCACCGCGGCCCGCAGCGCCGCCATCGCCTCTGCGTCGGCCGCCGTGGCGGCACGCCGGTCAAGGGGATCCGTCATCGGGGTTCTCCGAGGAAGGCGGCGGCGAGCTCGTTGAACAGCTCGGCGCGCTCCCACTGCACCCAGTGACCGGCGCCTGCGGCCAGGAACAGGTCGCAGCGGGGCATCGCCTCGGCCAGCATGCGGCCGCCGGACGGTCGGTTGACCCGGTCCTCGGTGCCCCAGACGACGAGCGTGCGGTGGGCGACCCGGCGCAGTCGCCGGTCCCGGGTGAGGTCCATTCGCCACAGGGTCCGCAGCGCCGCGGGCCCCGACGGGCGGCGCAGCGGCGGGGCGGCAACCACCTCGGGGTCGATGCTCGCCCGGTAGCGAAGGTCGACGAGGTCGTCGGTGATCGCGCTCGCGTCGTGCACCAGGTACTCGCGCAGGAACTCCGCCAGCTTCTCCCGGCTCGGACCGTCGCCGGTGTAGTAGGCGAGCAGCGATCGCACACCCCTCGTCGGCACGGCACGGGTGGTTCCGACGCCGCCGGGGGCGAGGAGGATCAGCCGGTCGACCTGCTCCGGCCGGTCCATGGCGAGGCGCAGCGCGGCCGCACCGCCGTAGGAGTTGCCGACCAGGTGTGCCCGGCCGATGCCGAGCGCGTCGAGGAGCCCGCCGACCGCGGCGGCGAGGTCGCCGAAGGGATCGCTCTGGTCGACGCGCTTGGTCGAGCCTCCGTAGCCGGGCAGGTCGGGGACGATCACCCGGAAATCCCGTGCCAGCGCGGCGATGTTGCGCGAATAGTTCGAGGTCCCCGAGGCGCCGGGGCCGCCGCCGTGCAGCAGCACGACCGCGGGGCCCGAACCCGCCTCGGTGTAATAGATCTCGCGGTCGCCGACCCGGGTCGTGGTCCCGACCTCCGGTCCGCTCCGAGCGCTCACCACGGTGACCTCCACAATGCCGATGATCCCCGGACCGACCGCCGCCGCGGATCCGCCGCGACGCTCAACCGTCGCGCCGATCCGCGGACCGGACGGCCAGCGGGTAGCGGTCGATGAACTGTTCGACGAAGCCGCGCAGCTGCTCGTGCCCCTGCACCATGCCGACCGCGCTCTCGTTGCAGATGATGCGCGCGGCGCCGGTGAGCAGGATCGACATCACGACCGGCGGGAACTCGGCCAGGTCGACGCCGTGCGTGCGCAGCACCAGCGTCACCGCGGCGGTCTCGATGTCGCGGACGCGCTCGGCGAAGACCCGCAGTTCGGCGCCGATGACCTTGCGGTGGTTGGCCAGCGCCATCCACTCGGTGCTGAGCCGGGTGTAGCGGGTGTCGGTGTTGATCAGCCAGAGCGCGCGCAGCGGGTCGTCGTCGGTGAGGGCCTCGCGCATCCGGGCCAGCGCGCGTTCGCCGCTGTCCCGCATGACCGCGACGAACAGGTCCTCCATGGTCGGGAAGTAGTAGTAGACCAGCGCCGACTTGACTCCGGCGCGCTCGGCGACGCGGCGCGAGGTGGCCGCCGCGTACCCGTCCTCGCTCATGATCTGCTCGGTCGCCGCCATCAGGCGCTCCCTGGCGCCGGGCGTCTCGCGCGCTGTGCCTGCCGACATCACCGGAGCCTAGCATCTGATCGGCCGATCAATCCCGCAGGTGAACGCGGGCTCACCTGCGGTACTCGATCAGTTACTTGAGCGTGCTGCCCGCGTCGACGGTGAGCGGCAGGCCGGTCACGAAGCGGGATTCGTCGGAGGCGAGGAAGAGCACGGCGTTGCTGATGTCCTCCGGCTCGACCCAGCCGACGGGAAGCACGTGCATCATCTGGGCCACCACCCGGAAGTCGTCGATGCCGGGGTTCTCCAGGTCGGGCCGGAACATCTTCATGGTGTTCTCGTTCATGAACATCGGCGTGTTCACGTTCGTCGGATGCACCGAGTTCACCCGGATCGAGTGCTGCCCCAGCTCCACGGCGAAGGTCCGCATGAGCCCCACCACCCCGTGCTTGGCCGCGATGTAGTGCCCCGTCTGCGGATATGCCTTGAGCCCGCCGACCGAGCTGGTCAGGATGATCGACCCGCCGCGCCCACCCGCGAGCAGATGCGGCACCGCGGCTTTCACCGACTTCCACACCCCCGACAGGTTGATGTCGATCATCGTGTTCCAGTCCTGCTCACTGGTCTTGTCCAGCGTCTGGCCGCCGTTGCCGATGCCCGCATTGGCCACCACGATGTCGAGCCGCCCCAGCTCCCGCACCCCGGAGCCCACCGCCGCCGCGAGCGCGTCGTAGTCGCGCACGTCGACCTGCGCGGGGATGATCCGGCGGCCCGTCTCCTCGACCAGCTGCACGGTCTCGGCCAGGTCCTCCGGGGTGGAGTGCGCGATCATGTCGGTGCCGCTGACCGGCGCGCACACGTCCACCGCGATGATGTCGGCGCCCTCGCGCGCCAGATGTACGGCGTGGCTGCGCCCCTGCCCCCGCGCCGCACCCGTGATGACGGCGACCTTGCCGTCGACCCGCCCGCTCATGAACCACCTCGCTGTTCGCACCTCGATCAGCGATTGCTGACCGATCGATAAAAGTGGACACCCGTCGTGACGCTGTGTCAATGCCATTCTCGAAAGCCGAGAGTTCCATTGACCGCAGGTGGACATAGGTGCTACCAATGCAGCACTTCACCGAGATTTATCGATCGATCAGCCCGTACCGAAAGGCCCGCCGATGACCGACACGGCGTTTCTCGACTACTTCTCCGACCCGGCACTGGCCCAGGACCCGTACCCGTACCTGGCCGGGCTGCGCCGCCGGAACCCGATCTCGCGGGAGCCGCACCACGACGTGCTCATGGTGACCGGGTACCGGGAGGCCGACGCGATCTTCCGCGACCACGAGTCCTTCTCCGCCTGCGTCTCCATCGGCGGCCCGTTCCCGCCGCTGCCCTTCACCCCCGAAGGCGACGACATCTCCGAGCAGATCGCGGCGCACCGGCACCGGTTCCCGATCTTCGAGCACATGGTCACCATGGACCCGCCCGAGCACACCCGCACCCGCACGCTGCTCAGCCGGCTGCTGACCCCCAAGCGGCTCAAGGAGAACCGCGACTACATGCTCGGGCTGGCCGACCGCAGGCTGGACGCGATCCTGGACGCCGGGCGCTGCGAATTCCTCCGCGACTACGCCAAACCCTTCGCCACCCTGGTCATCGCCGACCTGCTCGGCGTCCCCGAACAGGACCGCGGCGAGTTCCAGCGCAGGCTGAACGGGCACGAGGAGCCGGGCAGCCGGGTCGGCGCGCTGGACAGCGAACCGGTCGGCAGCAACCCGCTGCAGTGGTTGGAGGACACCTTCGGCGCCTACCTCGGCGACCGCCGCGCCACCCCGCGCACCGACATCCTCGGCGTCCTCGCCGCCACCACCTACCCCGACGGCACGCTGCCCGAGCTGATCGACATCGTGCGCCCGGCCACCTTCCTCTTCGCCGCGGGCATGGAGACGGTCACCAAACTGCTCAGCTCCGCCGTCCGGGTGCTCGCCGAACGCCCCGAGTACCAGGAGATCCTGCGCGCCGACCGCAGCCTCGTCGCGCCCTTCATCGAGGAGGCGCTGCGCGTCGAGAGCCCCACCAAGGTCGACTTCCGGCTCGCCCGCAGGACGACCCGCGTCGCCGACGTCGACATCCCCGCGGGCAGCATCGTCATGCTCTGCATCGGCGCCGCCAACCGCGACCCGCGCAAGTTCGATTCCCCCGACGAGTTCCGCCTCGACCGCCCCAACTCCCGCGAGCACATCGCCTTCGGCCGCGGCATCCACACCTGCGCGGGCGCCCCGCTGGCCCGCACCGAGGGCCAGGTCACCCTGGACCGGCTGCTCGACCGCGTCACCGACCTGGCCATCGACACCGACGCGCACGGCGCGGCCGGGTTCCGCTACGAACCGACATTCCTGCTGCGCGGGCTGCAGGAGCTGCGCATCACCTACCGCCCCGCCGGCGGGTGAAAATGCGGGTGCGGCCGGCCCCGCACCCCCGTCATCCTGGGATCGTGAGCACCGACTTCACCGTCCCCCTCGAACTCCCCTTCCCCGCCGGAATTCTCACGCCGCCGCTGGCCGACCTCCGTTGGCGGGGCGACGCGCCCACCGACCCGGTGACCGAACCCGGCCGCTGGTTCCCGCACCGGGAGGGGATCTCCACGCGTTCGCTCACCCTCGACTGGTCCGACGGCACCCTCGACGTGACCGTCCGCCTGGCCTCCGCGCCGGAGGACGTGGATCTGGCGCTGCGCATCGTCCGCGCCGCGGCCGAGCACGCCGGGGTCGAGGTCGACACCGAATACGGGCCGATGCCGCCGGAGCAGCTGAGCGAGGTCTTCGACGAGGCGTGGGTGCTCGACGGCCTCGACCGGGCGGTGACCCTGCTCGCGCACATGTCCCGCCGCGACGACGGCGTGCTGTCCCTCCCCGGCCCGACCCGTGAGGGCCGGCTCGGCCCGCACACCCTGTCGGACCTCGAGTTCGGTGCGGACCGCGGTCACCGCCTGCTCGCGCTGATGCGCGCGGTCCTGTGGCCGGATCCGCGTGCGCGCTGAGGGTGCAGGGTGCCGAGGTCCGGCTCTACCCCGCCGTCCGGGATTGCTGCCGCGCGGTGACCTGACATTCCAGCCAGGTGTCGATGTCGTCCCGCGCGGCGCGCGCCATCGGGGTCGGATGCCCGGTGAACCCGTGCGGCGCGGCGGGGTAGACCCGCAGGTCCACCTCGGACCCCGCGGCCGACAGCCGGGCCGCCATGGCCAGGTTGTCCTCGAGCAGGATGTCCTCCTCGCCGACGACGACGAGGGCGGGCGGCAGATCGGAGAGGTCGGCGTAGATCGGC
The DNA here is from genome assembly GCF_042667085.1 of Nocardia sp. NPDC057353. Taxonomy (NCBI): domain Bacteria; kingdom Bacillati; phylum Actinomycetota; class Actinomycetes; order Mycobacteriales; family Nocardiaceae; genus Nocardia; species Nocardia sp. NPDC057353. Next base: position 20,336 of record NZ_JBHVAK010000004.1, on the reverse strand, counting down.
GAGATGTCGGGGTGGGTGCGGTCCGCGGCCGATCCGCAGTAGGCCCGGAGGAAGTACTCGTCGGCGATCCGACGCCCGGCTGGGGTGCGGGCGCTCAGGTCGTAGGTGCCGAATTGCAGGACCGCGCAGTCGAACACCGGGGTCCGCCGATCGCGCAGGCGCAGCAGCGTGGTCATCGCGAGCGTCGCGCCCGCCGAGAAGCCGCCGATCGCGAGCCGCGTCGTGCCGAAGCGCCGCTCGGCGTGTTCGGCGAGCCAGAGCGCTGCGGTCTCGCAGTCGTCGGGCGCGGCGGGCCAGGGATGCTCGGGCGCGAGCCGGTAGTCGACGCTGACGACCGCGAGGCCGAGCGCGTCGGCGAGCCTGCGGTTGACCACGTCGTCCATCGCCGCCGAACCCAGGTAGAAGCCGCCCCCGTGGAGCTGCAGGAACACCCCGCGCACCGCCTTGTGCACGGGCGCGAGGATGCGCAGCCGCACATCGCGGCCGCCGACTGTCACGGTCTCCTCGGTGGCGGGCGGGTCCGCAGGCACGGGTGTCGCGGCGGCCCTGGCCGCGCGGAGCTCGTCCGGAGTGCTCGGCCCCCGTCCCGGCGTGCGGTCGGCGTAGAAGGCGCGTGACTCGTCGACGAGCGGATGCAGGCGGGGATCGATGAGAGCGTCCAGGGTGAAGCGCATGGGTTCAGCGTAGGGAGCGCACCGCCCGCGCAAGTGCCGCCCTCGCCTCGCCGGGATACAGCCCGGGCCGGCGCATCACCGATGAAGTGCTGATACGCGGTGACCTGTCCCGGATCACCGCGAGCAACCGGGCCCGCCCCGAATTCACCGTCACCGACGCGGTCGACAAGGTACGCCGGGCCGGCCAGCGAGTTCCGGGCAGCCGGTAGGTTGAATCCCCGTGCGCGCGTTCATGGTCGACGGTCATCCACTGCTGGGCAGAATTCCGGGGCCGCTCGCGGTCGCCCGATTCGGTGACACGCTGTGGGCGGCGGGTGGTGCGCGCGACTTCAGCGCCGTGCTGCGGTTCGACGGCGCGGGCTGGCGGGCGCGGCCGCTCGACGCGAAAGGCCTGCGCGCGATCCTGCCACTGAGTAGCACCACGGCCGTCGTCGCCGGTGAGTACGGCTACCTCGCGCTCGTCGAGGAGGACGAGCACCTGGTCGTCCCGACCGGCACCGCGGGCTGTCTCTACGCCCTGGCCACCGTCGACGGGTCGCTCTGGGTGACCGGTGACGACGGATTCGTGGCGGTGCTCGACCCAGAGACCTCGGAACTGCGCGTCCACCCGGCCTTCACCGGTGACAGCGTCGTCACCGTGGCGCAGGCGCCCGGCGGCGGCGCCGTCTTCGCGGCGGGAGAAGCGCTGATCACCCGCTCGCCCGACGGCTCCGTGGCCGAGTTGTTCCGCGGGACCGCTCTACTCTGCGGCGTCGCCTTCGCCCCCGATGGCCGCGGCGTCGTCGTCGGCGACAAGGGACAGCTGTACCGGTCGGCCCCCGGCGAATTGTTCCAGCCCTGCCCGGGAGCACCGTCGCTCGACCTGGAGCGCGTGCACTACGACGCCAACGGCGATGGCTTCCTCGTCGTCGGCGAGCAGGGCTTCATCGGCGTGCTCGACAACGCCGGCTTCCGGACCGCGCCGCTCGCGAGCCCGCCCTACCGCCTCACCGGCGTCACCGAGTGGGGCGACGGTCACCTCTACTCCGGCTGGACCGAACAGGGGCCACCGTTCCAGTTCCGCGGAGCGTTGTACCACGACGGCACAACCGCGCCCGCGACCGTGTACCGGCCACCGGTGCAGGACTTCGGCCCGCCGCGCAGCCGAACGGTCGCCGAGCCGACGGAGGCGGCGCTCGGCGCGGGCGACTACACCGTGCTGCCGCTCGCGGCGGCGACCGAGCTCCTGCCCGGGGTGTCCTGGCCCGACTGCTCGCTCGACGAGGTCCGGTTCTACGACGGCGACGTCCACGTCGCGGACACCACCGCGCTGCTCGAGGACCACGACGAGTCCGGCTACGCGGTGGCCATCCGCGGCGACCTCACCGTCGACGGCACACTCGACGCCACCGCGGGCGGCGAGGGCTACGGCAGCCTGCTGGTCGTCGGCGGCGACGTGTGGGCGCGGGCGGCGATGTTCCGCTACGGCATCGCGGCCTCCATCGGCGGCACCCTCGAGGTCGCCACGGTGGTCATGTGCGACCACGGCGACGACGGCGGCACCCTGTGGGCCGAGGCGATCAGCGCGCAGGTGCTGTCCTACTCGCTGTACTTCCCGCAGCCGGACGCCGAGTTCGACGCGTTCCTCATCGGCGACGTCTACGGGGACGCGAGTTTCCCGCCGGACCGCGCGGACGAGGTCTTCGTCCCGGGGGTGCTCGAGAACGGCGTCCTCGACGAGCGGACGGCGGCGCAGTGGCTGCGCGAGGGGAAGTCGATCCTGCGGGAGGCGTGAGGGTCGGCGGCGCGCCGGTGGGTGGCCCGTCGCGGCGCCGAGCCGAGGTTCACCCGTTTCGGGTGACGTGCGACCGGCGGCGCCGCACCTAGCGTGCTGGTCACGCCGGTGGTCGCACGTCACGCCCATGCCGCCAGGTGCCGGGTGACCTGATCGAAGGAGCAGGGCATGAACTCGGATTCGCTGACCGGCGAGGAACGCGCCGAACTGCTCCGGCTGCGCGCGGAGGTGGCGACCCTGCGCGGGGAAACCGGCGCGGAAGAGGGGACGCCCGCCGCCCGGCCGCCCCGCAACGGACTGCGCTGGGCGGCGGTGACGATCCTGCTGCTCCTGGTCGGCGTGCTCGCGCTCGCCTCGGTGACGGCGCGCTTCACCCGGAGCCAGATCCTCGACACCGACCGCTACGTGAGCACCGTGGCCCCGCTGGCCGCTGACCCCGCGCTGCAGGCCGACATCACGAACCAGATCACCGACGAGATCTTCACCCGAATCGACGTCGAGGAGCGGACGAAGGAGGCGCTGACGGCGCTCACCGCCCGCACGGATCTCCCCGCGAACGCGCCCCGAGTGGACGCGGCCGTCGTCGGCCTCGCCCCGGTGATCACCGAGCAGGCGAAGAACTTCGTTCACGACACCGTCGGCTCGATCGTCCGGTCGCAGCAGTTCGAGGACCTCTGGATCCAGGCGAACCGCGCCGCGCACACCGCGGTCGTCGCCGTCATGACCGGCCATTACGGCGCGAAGGCGATCGCGGTCGATCAGAGCGGGACGGTCAGCGTCTCCCTCGGCCCGATCCTGGACCGGGTCGAAGCCGCGCTGGCCGAACGGGGGTTCACCTTCGTCGAGCGGATTCCGGCGGTGGACAAGCAGTTCGTGCTGTTCCGCTCGCCCGAACTGGTGCGGGCCCAGCGCGCCGTCGCCGCCCTCGACAAGACCGCGGCCATCCTGCCGTGGCTCGGCATCGCCTGCGCCGCCGCCGCGGTCGCCGTCGCGCCGCGCGGCCGCAGGCTGCGCGCGCTGTCGCTGACCGGTCTCGCGATCGCCGCCGGAATGCTCGTCCTCGCCATCGCGATCCTGGTCGGACGCGCGATCTACCTCGACAGCGTCCCGCCCGACATACTGTCGCCCGACGCCGCGACCGCTGTCATCGACACCGTCCTGGTGCCGCTGCGGACCGGCCTGCGCGCCGTCGCGGTGCTCGGACTGGTGATCGCGCTCGGCGCCTTCCTCGTCGGCGGCTCCTCCTCCGCGCGCGCGGTGCGGCGCGAGTGCGGCCGGGCCGTGGACTTCGTCCGCAGGCCGAGCTCAGAGCGGGCACCCAACGAGGTGGAGCGCTGGGCCCATCAGCTCCGGGTCCCGCTGCGGTGCGCGATCATCGGCGTAGCGGCCGTGCTGCTCATGTTCTGGCGCTACCCGACCGGGCTGGTGGTGCTGTGGATCGTGCTCGGCGCGCTGCTCGCGCTCGCGGTGCTGGAGCTGCTCATCCGCCCGGCCCGCGCCTCCGCTCCGCTACCCGCCCCCTGACCGCAGCGCGGCAGCGCCCGGCATTCTCGTGAGTACCGCCACCCCCCCGCTCGTACGACTCCTCCCGCCGCCGCCTCGCCGAACAGACCAGGGCCGAGGTGCTCGCCGCCGCCACCCGCCTCTTCGTCGAGCGCGGCTGGGCGGGCACCTCGATGCGCGACGTGGCGCGTGCGGCGGGCTGCTCGGTGGAGACCGTCTACGCCAGCGTCGGCGCCAAGCGGGAACTGCTGAAGGTGGCACTCGACATCGCGGTCGTCGGCGACGACGAGCCGGTGCCGCTGCTGGCCAGAGACGAGATTGGGGCCATCGAGGCGGGCTCGCCCGCGGTGCGCGCCGAAGCGGCCGCGGCGCTCTGCGCCTCGATCTACCGGCGCACCGCCGGGCTGAATCGGGTGCTCGATCAGGCCCGGGTCACCGAGCCGGAGCTGGCCGGGCTGTGGGCCGAGACCAGGGCCGACTTCCGCACCTCCCTGGCCGCGGTGCTGGAGCGCGTCGCCGCCCGCGCGCTGACCGGCACCGAGCTCGACGCCCTCTGCGCCGTCCTCGGCAGCGACGTCTACTTCCAGCTCACCGGCGAATCCGGCTGGCCGGACGAGCACTACGAAACCTGAGCCGCCGACACCGTCCTCCGGCTGCTCCGCCTCGACGAGGAGACCTGACATGACCATCGACCTCGACGCACCGGCCGACACCCGGGTGATGGGCCTGGTGCACCGCGCGCTGCGCCGCGACCTCGCCCGCGCCGCCGCGGCGCTCGACGAGCGCCCGTACCCGTTCGACCGCCGGCGCACGGCCCTCGCCGACCACCTGGTGTGGATGATGGGGTTCCTGCACCATCACCACGAGACCGAGGACGAGCATCTCTACCCCTTGGTCCGCGACCGCGACCCCGCAGCGGCGCCCCTGCTGGACCGGATGAACACCGATCACGAGTCGATCGTGCCTGCGATGGCCGCGCTGACCGCCGCCGCGCGGCGCTACCGCGAGACGCCGGACGCCAGGGCCGAGCTCGGCGGCGCAGTAGACCGCCTCACCGCCCTGCTCGTCCCGCACCTGGATCGGAAGGAGCTGGAGATGATGCCCGTCGTCTCCCGCGCGATCTCCGAGCGCGAGTGGCGGCACTGGGACCGATTCCGCGCTGGATCATCGTCGAGCTCATGACCGGGCGCTACCGCCGAGCCGCCTTCCGGCGCTGGCGCACCCCGGAATTCTCCCCACTCCGCGCCGTCCTGTACGGGGAGCAGAGCGTCGAGGTCGCCGCGGCGCCTGCCGCGGTCTGGGAGATCCTGGCCGACGTGCCGCGGGTCGGCGAGTGGAGCCACGAATGCCACTCCGCCGCGTGGCTGGACGGGGCCACCGCGGCCGCCCCCGGCGCGCGGTTCCGCGGGCGTAACCGCTCGGGTCGCAGCCGTTGGAGCCGCACCTGCACGGTCACCGAGGTCGTCCCGGAGCGCGCGCTCGGCTGGATCACGCACGGCGGTATCTACGGCGACCACACCGAATGGCGCTACACGCTGGAGCCCGCGGGCACCGGCACCCGCATCACCCAGACCTACCGGGTGCAGGCCATGCCGCGCTGGTTCGACCGGCTCGCCTGGCGGATCACCCCCGCGCACCACGATCGCCGGGAGGCGCTGCGGGACGACCTGTCCCGGCTCGGCCTGCTGGCGGCGCACGCTCCGAGCCGCGCCTGACCCTGCCCGGCCGCGACCCTCGCCTCCGAGCCCCCGGATCGACCTCCGGAACGGGAGAAGTGTCGCCGCAAGAACACCCCCGGGTTGCATATTCGCCCGTGAAAGTGTGTCGTGGAAACCGTGACCAACACATCCGGAGACGCGTACCCCCTCACGGACACGATGACCACCACGGTCTCCTCGCGCGCGGGCGCGACGGTGCTGTCGGTGGCGGGCGAGGTGGACCTGGCGACGGCGCCCGCGCTGGAGAACGCGATCGACGCGATCCTCGGCGAGCGGCCCGCATCGCTCATCATCGACCTGACCGAGGTCAGCTTCCTGGCCTCGGCGGGGATGGCGACGCTGGTGGCCGCGCACCAGCGGGCCGGGGAGGCGACGGCCATCGCGGTGGTGGCGGACGGGCCCGCCACCAGCAGGCAGCTCAAGATGACCAGCCTGGATCAGGTGTTCTCGCTGTACGCCACGCTGGACGAAGCGGTGGCCGGGCGCGGCTGAGCGGCGGCGAACGCGGCCCCGCCCCGGATTCCGGGCGGGGCCGTTCCGCGTTCAGACGATGTCGCGGAGCTGTTCGATCAGCGCGACCCGCTCGGCGGAGGTGCCTGCCAGCGGGACGACGTTGAGCACGGTCACGCCCGCCTCGCGGAAGGCGGCGACGCGCTCCTTCACGAAGCCGGCCGGGCCGATCAGGGAGACGTCGCGGACCAGGTCGTCGGGGACGGCCTTGGCGGCCTCCTCCTTCCGCCCGGCCAGGTAGAGCTCCTGGATGCGGTCGGCTTCGGCGCCGTAGCCGTAGCGGGTGGCGAGGGTGTGGTAGAAGTTCTTGCCGCGCGCGCCCATGCCGCCGATGTAGAGCGCGAGGTGCGGCTTGACGAACTCCAGCAGCGGGGTGACGTTGTCGCCGATGGCGAGCGCGGGCCCCGCGTAGATCTCCAGGTCGCCGAGCGCTGCGTCGCGTTTGGCCTGGCCCGCGGCGAGTGCGTCGCCCCAGACGTCCTTCGCCTTCTCGGGCAGGAAGAAGATGGGCTGCCAGCCCTCGGCGAGCTCGGCGGCGAGCTCGACGTTCTTCGGGCCGAGCGCGGCGAGCAGCACCGGGATGCGCTCGCGAGCGGGGTGGTTGATGAGCTTGAGCGGCTTGCCGAGGCCGGTGCCCTCGCCCTCGGGCAGCGGGATGCGGTAGTACTTGCCGTCGTACTCCAGCCGCTCGCGGCGCCAGACCTTGCGGCAGATCTCGATCAGCTCGCGGGTGCGGCCGATGGGCGCGTCGTACGGCACGCCGTGGAAGCCCTCGATGACCTGCGGGCCGGAGGCGCCGAGGCCGAGCACGAAGCGGCCGTCGGAGACGAAGTCGAGGCCCGCCGCGGTCATGGCGGTGAGGCTGGGCGTGCGGGTGTAGAGCTGCAAGATGCCGGAGGCGAGCTGCACCCGCTCGGTGCGGGCGGCCAGGAAGCCGAGCGCGCTCACCGCGTCGAAGGAGTACGCCTCGGGCACGAACACGACGTCCAGCCCGGCGCGCTCGAGGTCGGCCACCTCGGCGGCCACCTCCTTGAAACCGCCCGAGTAGTTGATCCCCAATCCGATCCGCATGGGGTCAACATATCGCCGGCTACGGCCGGGCCGACCACCGGTGCGGTCGGATAGCGTGGAGCGGCCAGCTCCCGACCCCCGAAAGGTGCCGTCCCGTGTCGCAGCCAACCGCGCCAACCGCGCAGCCCGGAACCGAAGCCGGATTCGGCGCCGTCACCGTCGGCGCGTACCTGGAGCAGCTCGCCGCGAAGGTGCCCGCGCCCGGCGGCGGCGCGGTCGCGGCGCTGCACGCGGCGCAGGGGGCGGCGCTGGTCGCGATGGTCGCGCGCTACACCACCAGGGCCAAGGACGCCGAGCACCGGCCGGAGATCGACCGGATCATCGCCGCCGCGGACGCCGCGCGGGAGCGCGCGCTGCTGCTGGCCGATGCCGATGCCGCCGCCTTCACCGGGGTGGGCGCCGCCTACAAACTGCCGAAGGAGACCGAGGCCGAGCAGGCGGCCAGGCAGCGGGCGATCACCGATTCGCTGCTCGGCGCGGCCGCGGTCCCCGCCGACGTGGTCGACACCGCCGACGAGGTGCTGACGCTCGCGACCGACCTGCTGCCCATCGGCAACCCCAACGTGGTGACCGACATCGGGGCCGCCGCGGACGCCGCGCGGGCCGCCGCGACCAGCTCGCGGCTGAACATCGAGATCAACCTGGTGTCGCTGCGCGGCGCGGCCGCGGATAACGATCTGGCGGATTTCGCGGCCGCGCTGGCCCGGGTCGAGGAGATCACCGCGCGGGCGGATGCCCTGCACACGGAGGTCGTGCGGGCGCTGCGCGGCTGAAACCCACCGTGTCTCAACCGGGTTACCCCGGAACCAGGGCGCGCGCCCGGGCTGGACCGGAATGATCAAGTCGGCCTAGGCTGATTACTTTCCTTACCACGCCCGGTTCGAAGGTGATTGTCATGAAGAGCGCGTGTCGGCCTCTTTTCCTGCTCGCCGCGGTGATCGCGCTGGCGGTGACCGGCGCGGGCACCGCGTTCGGCAGCATCGCGGCCCCGGCGGGGACGCCCGCGATCGTCGCGATCAGCCCGTCCGCGGGCACGACGGTCGGGATCTACCCGCCGGTGACGGTGCGCTACGCGACGCCGGTGACCGATCGCGCGGCGGCCGAGCGGGCGCTGACCGTCCGGGCGCCCGAGGCCGTGCCCGGCCACGTGACCTGGCGCAGTGCCACCGAGATGACCTGGCTGCCGGAGTCCTTCCTGCCCGCGCGCACGAAGGTGGAGGTCTTCGCGGCGGGGTGGCGCACCGAGTTCGAGACCAACGCCGGGGTGAGCGCCGTCGGCGACATCTCGGCGCACACCTTCACGGTGAGCATCGGCGGCATCCCGGTGCGCACCATGCCCGCCTCGTACGGCAAGCCCGGCTGGGAGACCCCGGCGGGCACCTTCCCGATCCTGGAGAAGTTCCGCCGGGTGACCTTCGACTCGCGCACCATCGGCATCCCGCTCAGCTCGCCGGAGGGGTACCTGATCCAGGGCGAGTACGCGGAGCGGCTCACCTGGGGCGGGGTCTTCGTGCACTCAGCGCCGTGGTCGGTGGAGTCGCAGGGGTCGGCGAACGTCAGCCACGGCTGCATCAACCTCGCCCCGGACGACGCCGCCTGGTTCTACGAGACCGCGGGGATCGGGGACCCGGTGCGGCTGCACTGGTAGTTTTCGCCGCCGCCGCCCGGGTACGCGCTGCTCGACGGCGCCCGCCCGGGTGCAGGGGACAGGCGGGAGTGACATGCGAATCGGGTACAAGCTGGCCGCGGAGGCGTTCGGGCCGAACGAGCTCATCCGGCAGGCGGTCGCCGCCGAGCGCGCCGGGTTCGACTTCGTCGAGATCAGCGACCACTACCACCCGTGGCTGGACAACCAGGGCCACTCCCCCTTCGCCTGGACCGTGCTCGGCGCCATCGCCGCGCGCACCGAGCGGGCCGGGCTGGTCACCGGGGTCACCTGCCCGATCATCCGCTACCACCCGGCGATCGTGGCCCAGGCCGCGGCGACGCTGGCGCTGGTCAGCGACGGCCGCTTCACCTTCGGCGTCGGCTCCGGCGAGCGGCTGAACGAGCACGTGGTGGGGCGCGAGTTCCCGCCGGTGCAGACCAGGCACGCCATGTTCCGCGAGGCGCTGGAGATCATCCGGCTGCTCTGGCAGGGCGGGTACCGGAGCTACGAGGGGAAGTACCTTCAGCTCTCCGACGCCAGGATCTTCGACCTGCCGGACGAGCTGCCGCCGCTGGTGGTGGCCGCGGGTGGCCCGGAGGCGGCGCGGCTGGCCGGGGAGCTCGGCGACGGCCTCTTCGCCACCGACCCGGAGACCGAGCTGGTCGAGGCGTTCCGCGCGGCGGGCGGCTCCGGCCCGCACTACGCCGAGGTGCCGCTGGCCTGGGCCCCCGACGAGGACACCGCCGCCGCGGCCGCGCTGGAGACCTCGCGCTGGGCGGTGACCGGCTGGAAGGTCATGAGCGAGCTGCCCAACCCGGTGAACTTCGCCGCCGCCACCGAGACCGTCCGGCTCGACGACATCAAGCAGAACTTCGCCTGCGGCAGCGACCCGGAGCGCATCGTCGCGGCGGCGAAGCCGTTCGCCGAGGCGGGCTTCGACCACCTGGTGCTGCTGAACGCGGGCCCCGACCCGGACGGCTTCCTCGACTTCTACACCAGTGAGCTGGACGGCCCGCTGCGCGCGCTCGGCGGCTGAAACCGGCTGCGCGCCGCCGTCTTCCGGGCCCGGGCGATCTTGGTCCGGAACACTCGAGTAAAGTGCAGGTAATGAGGCGCGACACGGGGTGGGACGGCTGAGCGGTGGTTATCGAGGAGACCGCGCTGGCCTTGATCCAGCTCGGAGCGGTGTTCTTCGGCCTCGGGGTGCTCGGCCGGGTGGCGGCGCGGGTCGGGATGTCGCCGATTCCGCTCTACCTGCTCGGTGGGCTGGTGTTCGGCTCCGGCGGATTGGTGGAGCTGCACGCGGTCGACGAGTTCATCCACCTCGCCAGTGAGATCGGCGTCGTCCTGCTCCTGCTGCTGCTCGGGCTGGAGTACACCGCGGCCGAGCTGGTCACCGGGATGCGCAAGTCCTGGCCCGCCGGGCTGCTCGACCTGGTGCTGAACGCCACGCCGGGGGTGATCGTCGCCTTCATGCTCGGGCTCGGGCCCACCGGGGCGATCGCCATGGCGGGCGTCACCTACATCTCCTCGTCCGGGATCGTCGCCAAGGTGCTCGCCGATCTCGGCAGGCTCGGCAACCGGGAGACGCCGACCATCCTCTCCATCCTGGTCTTCGAGGACCTGGCCATGGCCGCGTACCTGCCGGTGCTCACCGCGGTGCTGGCCGGGGTCGGGTTGATCGCCGGGCTCTGGACGCTGGGCATCGCGCTGACCGCGGTGACGGTGGTGCTGGTGGTGGCGCTGCGCTACGGCCGCTACGTCTCGGCGCTGGTGGCCAGCGACGACCGGGAGATCTTCCTGCTCAAGGTGCTGGGCGCGGCGCTGCTGGTGGCCGGGCTGGCCTCGGCGGTGCAGGTGTCGGCGGCGGTGGGCGCGTTCCTGCTCGGGATCGCCATCTCGGACTCCACCGCGCACACCGCGACCAAGATCCTGGAGCCGCTGCGTGACCTGTTCGCGGCCATGTTCTTCGTGCTCTTCGGGCTGAACACCGATCCGCGCAGCATCCCGCCGGTGCTGGCCTGGGCCGCGCTGCTCGCCGTGGTGACGACGGCGACCAAGATCGCCACCGGGTGGTGGGCGGCCGGGCGCGCCGGGGCCGGGGAGATGGGCCGGGCGCGCGCCGGGGTGGCGCTGGTGGCGCGCGGCGAGTTCTCCATCGTGATCGCCGGGCTCGCGGTGGCGGCGGGGGCGCTGCCCGACTCGTTCGCCGCGCTCGCCACCACCTACGTGCTGCTCATGGCGATCATCGGGCCGGTGGCGGCGCGGGTCGTCGAGCCGGTCATGCGGATGCTGCGCGGGAGGCCGCGCGCGCCGGAGCGGGTCCCGGAGTGATCACCCTCCTTGGAGGAGTGCGGCGCAGCGACGCGCGACGATGTCATCGACACCACGGCGTAGCTTGTCGAAGCTCTCCAGTTCGCTGGCGAACTCCGGCCAAGCCGACCGGGCGCTCTTGACCACGTCCACCGCAGTCGACACAAGGTCACCGTCGTAACCGAGCTTCTGGCTCAGGCGCTGGAATTGCTGGATGCGCAGGCGGCTGAACCGCCGGTCGCCCGCGAATTTCAATCCCAGATCCTCGGGACGATCGCTCAGCTCGTACACCTCTGTCGACATGACGTCGTAGACAGGCGACAGTGTCGGAGTCCGGCGGTCGCGATAGATCAGCGACCAGTTCTTGAGGTGGGCGTCTCCATTGCCGATCAACACGAAGAAGACGAGGCGACGGACGAACTCATGCAGCGCGCGCTCGTCGTGTCCACGGTAGATCAGCGCAGCGATGGTTTCGAAGTTGCCGTCGTACTTCTGAGCAGGGTAGAAGCCGCGGACTTGAGCCAGGTCTTCGATGTGTACCAGCCGTCTGTCGGTGCCACGATCGAATCTCTGCACTGCGTATGCGTAGTCCTCATCCATCGGCCACACGTCAGACGGAAGGCCGAAGATATCGTCACGATGCACCAGCTCGACCTCCGGCACGTCGATGCCCACCGCCCGCGCGAACCGCATCATCGTGTACTCGTTGCGCGGCACGTCCGGGAAGTACCGATCGGGTAGCTTCACGATCCAGTCTCCACCTTGCCCGGTGGCGGTACAGGTGAAACGCCCGCCATCGCGAAGGGTGGAGAATTTCAGGGCCACGCCGGCAAGAGAGAACTTCCACGGTTGTTCCACCCGCTCCGCACCAGGGTCGGCATCGAACTCCAACACCTCTGCGACATCGGGCACCTCCTCGAGTTCCGCAGGCAGCACGCGCACCGCTCCCGGGAGGTCGTGACCGACTTGCGCAAGTAACTCCATCTCACGCTCCGACGCCACACCACGCTCCGAAGCGATCCAGTCCCGCAACGGGCCTTCCGGTAGTAGATTGGAAAACCACTGCGGCAGACGAAGATTGGCCGCGAAGCGACCGCGCAAATTCTCCTCGAAACGGAGCCCGAGAACTGGACGTTCGGGGTCGTCCAGATAGGTCTCGCCGAACTCGAACCAGGAGAAGTTGTCGTGGTGGAACAACCAGCCGATCCGCTGGTCGTGTAGCCAAACCGCGTGGCGCGCGGACTCAGTCATCCGGGTCCTCGTCCGGGTCGTCGAATGTGGCATCCGCTTCCAGATCATCAAGGATCAGATTGTCGAGGGGCGGCGTGTCCTCGAGCCCGAACTCGGTTCGAGCCGTCAGGAATGAGGTCACGGTCGCGGCGAGAGTGTCCTCTCGATTTCGGACGAATTCCACAGTCCGTCCGCTTCCGATCAGATCGGCCGCAGCCGGGCTGATCGCATGCGAGTCCAGCGTCTCACTCCACTTCTGAGCGGCGATATCGATCGGCTGGGTTGCCAGAGTCGCCGGTATTTCGGATGGGGCAGCTTCGAGACCGGGTACGAGCAGCCACCGTGCTGCGGTGTCCTGTTTCGTCGCCGCCGCAACCCGGCGAGAGACGATGGCGGTCAGGGCGGGCCGAGGGGTCTGCGCCTCACCCAGAGCTTCCACCAGCTCGGCACGACCGAGCACATCCCCGTTTCGGAGGGATCGCGGTTGCCGATACCACATGGCGCAGGCGATGATTTTTCCGCTGGCGTGATTCGTACGGAAATGACGCACGTCGGGCCAGCTTATCCGTTCCCGCGGGATTGCTCCGAGGAGGGCCTCAAGCGTGGCGTCGAGATCGCGGGGATCGACCTTCGCGCCGAGGACCCGGGTCGTACCGGTGGAGCCGCCGGTGAAAGGCGCGGTACCTGCCAGCGCCGCCCTCCAGTACCAACGCCGCAGCAGCTGAATCTGCCGGGAGTTCAGCTTCGGATGGTGCCCGAACACTCGCACCAGGACGACGAGCAGATGCCGATATGGCAGGAACGCGAAGTGCGGGGTGTCCGCATGCTGTTGCAGGAAGGACACCGCGCCCTCGAGGGCTTCGCGCGTGCGCCGGTACGCCGTCGCCGCGTCTTCCCGGGGAAACTCGCCCGAGCGTCGGTTGTCGAATTCCGTTCTCATTTCACGGGTGACATCCGGTCCCCGGCGCGCCAGAACAGCATTGAATATCGTGTTTCCGTCGACAGTGCCGAAGCCCAGGTCCGACGAAAGATATTCGATGATCTCTTCGATGGCCGTCGAAGTCGAGTGCTCCGCGCTGGAGGCGGCAGGGTGGAGGGCAGTGAAGACTTCGGCCCGGGTCAGGCGCTTTCCGTAGCTGTTCAGACGATCGAAAATGTCCCGGAGTACGGCTTCATCCTGCGTTTCGACAACCGACGCCGGAATTTTGAACTGGCGGATCTTCTTGGCAGCAGCTGTCGCTGAATCGAAGTACTCCATCGTTTCGGGATAGTCGCGGAACCAGGCCATCAGGTTCTGCAGATCGAACAACGTCGGCAGCGGAATAGCCGTTGATCTCGCTCCGCCGGTCGGCACGATCTCACCGGAGACCGGATCGAAACTGAGGGCGAAGCGTTCGTCACCGAGCGATTCGGGCGACAAGGCGTTCGCCAGGGTTGTCACGCGCTGCTGGCCGTCAACTACCCAGAGGGCGTTGTCCATCTCCGCAGCATCGATCCGGAGTGCACCCAAACTAATACTGGTCGCCTCGGCCGGTCTCGACCAGAGCAGCAGACTCCCCAGAGGATAACCGCGCATAATGCTGTCGAACAGACGACGGGCGTCCTCCAGCCCCCACCGGAACGGGCGCTGAAATTCCGGAATACGAACCTTGCCATCCCGAACCATGGCGACGATCTCTTCGACCTCGAACACCCGTGCCATCGGTGTGGTTCCCAAGCTCGAACTCATAACCGCCCGCTCCTCACCCCAGCTACAAGACGTGGCACCGCGGCGATGCACGGCAGCGATCATTGAACTGTATCAACGAGTCCCGACGAGTCACACGCCGAATAATGCTGCTGGCGCTCCCCTGTAGCTAGCGGGCCCGCTCGGCGGCCTCGACGACGTGGCGCATGAGGAGGGCGGTGGTGACCGGGCCGACGCCGCCCGGGACGGGGCTGAGCGCCGCGGCGTGGCCGCGCACCGCGTCCGCGTCGACGTCGCCGACGATGCTGCCGTCGGGGCCCTCGTTGGTGCCGACGTCGATGACGACGGCGCCCGCGCGGACGTGCTCGGCGCGGATCAGCCCGGCCCGGCCCGCGGCGGCGACCACGATGTCGGCGGCGGCGGTGACGGCGGCGAGGTCGGGGGTGCGGGAGTGCGCGACGGTGACGGTCGCGTTCTCCGCGAGCAGCAGCTGGAGCAGCGGCTTGCCGACCACGGTGGAGCGGCCGACCACGGCGACGTGCTTGCCCGCGAGCTCGATGCCGTGCTGCTTCAGCAGCACCACGACCGCCTCGGCGGTGGCGGGGGCGAAGCCCGGGGTGTTGGCGGTGAGCAGCCCGAGTGAGAGCGGGGCGACACCGTCCACGTCCTTGTCGGCGCCGATGGCGGAGGCGACGTCCTCCAGCTTGACGCCCGCGGGCAGCGGGGTCTGCAGCATGATGGCGTCGACCGCGGGGTCGGCGGTGCGGGCGGCGAGTTCGGCGCGCAGGGTGGCGATGTCGGCGTCGACGCCGAGCTCGACGGTGTCGCACTCGATGCCGCGGTTGGCGGCGGACTTGCGTAGCGAGTTCACGTACCAGGCGCTGGCCGGGTCGGCGTTCGCCACGACGAGGGCCAGGCGCGGGGCCCGGCCGCGGGCGGCGAGCGCGGCGGCCCGCTCGGTGGTCTCGGCGTTCAGGGCGGCGGCGGCTTCCTTGCCGGTCAGCGATGCGGTCTCCACGGGGCAACCCTATCGGGGGCGGTTCCGGTCCGCCGTTCCGGTGGCACCCTTCCGGCCCCGCTCGCCGTGTCGCGGTGCAATCACACCCGTAACATCAGCCCCAGCAGTATCGTTGTCGCCGCCCTACAGCACAGCCGGATGCCGTCCGCGAAAGGTGTGACCTGTGGTGACTCGTCGAATCCGAACGATCCTGCTCGCGGTGCTGACCGCGCTCACCCTGGCCGGGGCGGTCGCCGCGCCCGCGGCCGCCGAGCCCGACCCGGATGCCCTCTACAACTCCGCGCAGCGGCACTTCGCCGCGGGCGACGATGCCGCGGGCCGCGCCGACCTGCGCGCGCTCATCGGCGCCGCGCCGGACGACGCGGAGGCGATCGCGCTGCAGGCGGTGTGGTCGCACTACGCCGGTGACCGCCTCGCGCTGGACGACGCCATGCGCAGGCTCAACGGGCTGGACCCGGCACGCGCGGCGGGCACCCTGCGGGTGCTGGATGCCGTCCGCGCCGCCGTCGGCACGCTGCCGAACCCGCTGCCCGCGCTGATCGGGCCGCAGACCGGGATCGTGGTGCTCGGCTACGGGCTGCTGCCGGACGGTGCGCTGCGCCCGGAGCTGGTGCACCGGCTGAACGCGGCCTGGGTGCAGGCGGTCGCCGCGCCCTTCTCCCGGATCGTGGTCTCCGGCGGTAACCCGCAGCACGGCATCGCCGAGGCCGACGCCATGGCGGGGTGGCTGATCGGGCGCGGCATCCCGGCGAGCCGGATCATCGTGGAGAACCGCGCGGGGTCGACCGTGCAGAATGCCCTCTACAGCACCGATCTGCTGCGCAACGCCGGGCTGACCAGCGCCGTCGTGGTGACGTCGCCGAACCACATCCGCCGTGCGGTCGCCGACTTCCTGGTCGCGGGCACCGCCGTGGTCGGCGCGATGGTCTCGCTGGAGCAGCTGGTGTCGAATCTGCCGCCGCCGAGCCGGGCCGGGCAGCGCGGCATCTACCTGGACGCCACCCGCACCTTCCGCTTGGCCACCAGCCGCTGACCGGGCTGGACGGGGTGCGCGCGGGCGCGCAGTATGACGCCGTGCCCGCGCTTCCCCGCTCCCCCGCGAACAGTCTCGGACCCGCGGAGGTGACGGCCCGGTTGCGGGCGGCGGGGTGCGTGTTCGCGGAGGAGGAGGCGCGGCTGCTGGTCGCGGCGGGCGGCGAGCTGGAAACGCTGGTGGCGCGAAGGGAGCGCGGGGAGCCGCTGGAGCAGATCCTCGGGTGGGCCGAGTTCCGCGGGCTGCGGGTGGCGGTGGCGCCGGGGGTGTTCGTGCCGCGGGCGCGGACGGCGGAACTGGTGGACGCGGCGATCCCGCTGCTGCGGGCGGCCGCCGCCGCGCCGCCGGTGCTGGTCGACCTGTGCTGCGGGACGGGGGCGCTCGGGCTGGCGTGCGCGCGGGAGGTCGAGGTCACGCTGGTGGCGGCCGATATCGATCCCGCCGCGGTGGCCTGCGCGCGGCGCAATCTCGGCCCGGCGGGCGTGGGTGCCGCGGTGTACGAGGGCGACCTGTTCGACGCGCTGCCCGCGGCGCTGCGCGGCACCGTCGCGGTGCTGCTGGCGAACGTGCCGTACGTGCCGAGCGATGCCGTCGCCACGCTCCCCGCCGAGGCCCGCGACCACGAACCGCGCCGCGCGCTGGACGGCGGCGCGGACGGGCTCGCCGTGCTCCGCCGGGTGGCGGCGGGCGCGCCGGAGTGGCTCGCCCCCGGCGGTCACCTGCTCATGGAAACCGCTGCCACACAGGCCGACTCCGCCCTGGCCGTGCTGGAGGGCTGCGGCCTGGCCTGCCGGCTCGCCGGGTCCGGCGAGCACGGCACCACCGTGCTGGTCGGGACGCTCAGATCTCCTTGCGCCCGGTGAAGTGATCCATCGAGCGGTACACGCCGACGGTGTTCAGGAAGAGATCGCGGGCCCGGATCGGCAGCAGCCCGGAGAGCGCCTTGTTGAGCCGCGAGGTCCAGGGCAGCACCAGCAGCGGCGTCCCGGCCTTCATTTGCGCCCACGAGGTCTCGACCACGACGTCCTGCTTGAGGATCGGGGTGAACCAGAAGCCCTTGGCGCCGTCGAACATGCCGGTGTCGATGTAGGTCGGGCACACCGTGGTGACCTTGACGTGCTCGTGCCCGGCCTGCTCCAGCTCGATCCGCACCGAGTCGGACCAGCCGAGCGCGGCCCACTTCGAGGCGGCGTAGACGCTCATCCTCGGGTTGGAGACCAGCCCGGCCGACGAGGCGATGTTCAGCACCCGGGACGGCGACTTCGAGGCCACCATGGCGGGCAGGAACTCCAGCGTGATCCACATCGGCGCCAGCGAGTTGATCGCCATGGTCTTCTCGATGTCGGCGCGGTTCGTGGTCTCCCAGAAGTACTGGTTGCCGCGCACGATGCCCGCGTTGTTGACCAGGATGTCGATATCGCCGACCTCGGCGCGCACCGCGGCGGCGGCCTCGGCGATCGCCTCCTGCGAGGAGACGTCGACCACGTGGTGGTGCACGGTGCCGCCCAGCTCGGTCAGCTCGGCGGCGGTCTCCTTCAGCGCGGCCTCGTTGATGTCCCAGAGCACCACCGCGGCGGCGCGCTCGCGCACGGCCGTGGTGGCGAAGAGCTTGCCGAGCCCCATGGCGGCGCCGGTGACCAGCACCGTGCGCCCGGCGACCGATTCCAGCTTCATCGCTGCGTTCCTCACTTCTGTCGCAGGGTCTTCATGACGCCGAAGTAGAGCGTCATGGTCTTGGCCCACAGCTCCTCGGACATGCCGGGCAGCGGGGCGATCGGCAGCATCCGCTGCTGCGCGATGGTCTGGGTGTCGATGTACTTGAGCAGCCCCTCCGGCCCGTGCCTGCGGCCGGTGCCGGAGATGCCGAGCCCGCCGGAGGGCGCGTCCGAGCTGCCCCACGCGGCGATGAAGCCCTCGTTGACGTTGACCGAGCCCGCGTTGATCCGGGCCGCAACGGCCCGGCCGCGGGCCGCGTCCTTCGTCCAGACGCTGGCGTTCAGGCCGTAGGCGGTGTCGTTGGCGGCGGCGACCGCGGCGTCGTCGGAGGCCACCCGGTAGACCGAGACGACCGGGCCGAAGGTCTCCTCGCGGTAGACCGTCATCTCCTCGGTGACGTCGGCGAGCACGGTCGGCTCGTAGAAGTAGGGGCCGAGGTCGGGGCGGTGCTTGCCACCCGCGAGCACGGTGGCGCCCTTGGCGACGGCGTCGTCGACGTGCTGCCGCACGGTGTCGAGCTGGCGCTGGAAGGTGAGCGAGCCCATCCCCGCGCTGTAGTCCAGTGCCCCGCCGAGCTCGATCTTCCGCACATGGCCGGTGAACTCCGCGACGAAGCGGTCGTACACGCTGTCGTGCACGTAGATCCGCTCCATGGACTCGCAGAGCTGCCCGGCCGAGGCGAAGCAGGCGCGGATGGCGATCTTGGCGGCCTTCGGCACGTCGGCGTCGGCGAGGACCAGCAGCGGGTTCTTGCCGCCGAGCTCCAGCGAGTACCCGATCAGCCGCTCGCCCGCCTGCTGCGCGATGGTGCGGCCGGTGGCGCTGGAGCCGGTGTAGTCGACGTAGTCGGCGCGGGCGATGACCTCGCCGCCGATGTCCCGGCCGCGGCCGAGCACGGCCTGCCAGAGCCCGCGCGGCAGCCCGGCGCGCTCGGCGGCGTCGATCGCCCAGAGCGCGGTGAGCGCGGTCTGGTTGTCCGGCCGCGCCACCACGGCATTGCCCGCGACCAGGGCGGGGAGCGCGTCCGAGACGGCCAGCGCGAGGGGGTAGTTCCACGGCGAGATGACCGCGACGACGCCCTTGGGCCGCTGCCGGACGTCGACCCTGGTGAGCACCGGGAGTACGCCGCGCGGGCGGCGGGTGGTGAGCAGCTTGGGCGCGACGGAGGCGTAGTACCTGGCGTTCACCGCAACGTCGCCGACCTCGTCGAAGGCGTGCGCGCGGGCCTTGCCGGTCTCGGTCTGCACGATGTCCAGGATGGTCTCCTGCTCGCGCAGCACGATGTCGTGCAGCGCACGCAGCACGGCGGCCCGCTCGCGCACCGGCCGCGCCGCCCACGCGGCCTGCGCGGTGCGGGCGGTGGCGAAGGCGCGCTCGATGTCCTCGGTCGAGGACTGCGGCAGGTCGGCGATCTTGGCGCCGGTGGCGGGGGCGAAGACCTCCACCGACGGCGCGCCGCCCGCGGTCGCCCGCTCCAGCAACGGCTTGACCAGGTCGGCGGGGAGGGCGGCTGACGTCATGGGCGGCTCTTCCATGGGGTTCGGGGTCGGTGATCGCGGGGCGCTCATTAAATGAACACTGATGTTAGAGTAATGGCCGTGCGACCCCCGGTGTCAAGCGTCACGTCCCGCGCCACAGGCAGGTCCGGGGCAATCCTGTGACCGCTCACAACGCCGAGCGCCCGGCCCGCCGCGGCCGCCCGCCGCAGACCAGGGAGCAGGCCGACGAGGTGCGGGCCAGGATCGTTGCGGCCACCGCCGCGGTCTTCACCCGCACCGGGTCGCGCGGGCTCAGTGTCGCGCAGATCATCGACCAGGCCGGGCTGGCGCGCCCGACCTTCTACCGCTATTTCGCGAACGCCGCCGAGCCGCTGCACGCGCTGCTCACCGTCTCCAACCGGGAGCTGGTCGGCGGCATCCGCACCGCGCTGAGCACCGCCGCCGGGCCGCTGCACGGGGTGGAGCTCGGCATCCGGTTGATCGACGCCTACCTGGGCTGGGCGCGCGGCCACGGCACCATGCTGCGGCCGCTCTTCGCCGAGCTGCACGACCCGGGTTCGCCGGTCTCGGCGTACCGGGAGGAGGCGCTGGAGGACATCCGCGGCATCATCCGGGACACCTTCGGCGTGCTCGGCCGCCCGGTGCCCACCCCACTGGACCTGGACGCCGCGCTGCACCTGTGCGAGTACGTGGTCTACCGGGTCTCCGCGGCCGGCGCGCCCGGCTCCGAGCCGGACCCCGCCGTGGTGGACGAGGCGCGGCTGACCATGATCCGGGTGCTGCTCACCACGCTCGGGACCAGGTCCGACGTGGAGTACGCGCTGGACGTTCCCGGGCTGCTGCGCGACTAGTTGTGATGTCCAGGGAGGTTGTCCTGCCCCACGTGGGTGAGTCGATGTGACAGGTGAAGGCCCCCGGTAGTGAAGTGGAGCTGTCTAGGAA